>NZ_PUJV01000008.1:0-218465 GCF_011189495.1 Photorhabdus stackebrandtii | reverse complement strand
ATATCCAACAGTTGCCGCCCCATCGCGATTTCCCCTTTTTTGTGCTCCGTGGCTTTTTGACACAAGACCAAGCCATTCTCTGTGTCATAAGCGGTGACAACCTGAAAGGCGTTTTTTGCATCATGGCGGTAGGCCCGGCGCAAGACTTTACCGTCAAAGGCAATGAGGGGTTTCCGCCTGTTCACGCTGCTCATTGACCCAATTCAGTAACGCTTCCAGCAAGGATTCGAGCACGATGGTGCGGAGTATCCTCGCAATGGGATGCCGACAAGGTATTCCGCTGAGAAAAGGACGATATGTCCTCAACCATTTAATTTTAGCATTGCCATATGTTTCAATATCTTCTACATTGACATCACCATCGGCATAAGCCAGCACACTCATCAAACACTGGTTATGTACATTGACAATGGAATACTCTTTCTGATGATGCAGTTGTAAGACCCAAGCCCGAAACGGGCACACTTCCAGTACATAACGTCGATTTAACGGATGAACTTCATAGCCTTTTGGCTCCGGGTTCGAAAAATGATACGGAGGTGGAATATCTTTGGGATCCCATCCTTCAATCACCGGCAACCCATCACTGATCTGCCCGATAGTCACATAGCGATATTGATGGCCTTCGGCTTCACCACCGAAGCCTCTTCACCGCGTATTTCCCGCAACGGACGCTGTTCCATTTCATCCGCCAAAGGTTGAGCAGCGATATACAGTGTTACCGGATGGGGTAACAGCATCTCTTCCCTGAAATTCTACCCAGTTTTTCAAAAACCGCTTACAATCGAAACACAGACGCGGATCGGATATACCCATTGGTTTTATTTCCTTCTTTTAACGTGAATACAACACACGGCCCAGATATAACGCAGTGAAAATCCCATAAGGCTTTCTCATTTAAAACTGAAGAATGTTCACATCAAGTAAATGAAGTGAATATCTCATTGCCAATCGTGAGATATATCCCACACAAGAAGCCGGATAGGCCAAAAGCAAAAGAAACAAACATTAATCAGTTAATCCCTGTTGATAACGACAAAGGGTATCTGATGATATTCTTTCATATTCGACCATATAACAAAGTTTAGACAATAATTATTAAATCATCATCAGAGTGCAAGAACTTATTTGAAAATTTACAAAAGCAAATTGATAATAATACGCTATAAATATAAAAAGAATTCAGGCTTCCATTTAAGCAAAGTATAGGTATCGTTAAATCAGCCAACTGATCAAAAGACCCTGTAAACAAAAAACCTCTAATTCACCCATCTGCCACTAAATTATTATCATAATAAAATCAATTCAACATATTGATTATTAACCAATAATATATTCACCCCACCATCCATTACGATTTATATACCTGGTCATTCCATTAATCATTGAATTACATTCCTGCCAGGAAAAAACCAAATAGGTTAATCACAACATACTCTACGATTATAATGTGGTTCATCATTATGTTATTATTGCATTCATACTGACATTTCTTTTCAAAACATTACAATTTGAAACCCATTTTGTCATTACTTATTAACGATTCAACTAACTCTAATCATAGCCACACCGTTAAATAATCCGTACTGTGTTTTTTTATCATCACAGTAAATATCACCGGTTTATCCCCGCCAATGCGAGGAACTCATTCCTTATTTTTAACAACCAAATCTATATTATATGGTTCATCCCCGTGAACACGGGGAACACATCACAGACAAGCAATATTTTGACCTTTATCTTACAAACTAGTTCTTATTTTTTCTGCTCTTTCGCTAAAATTATTAACGATTTTTTAAGAAAATACATTAACACGTTTTTTGTCTTCTCATCCTATAGCTAAACAGTAACAACAGCAGGGCTTTACTTGATCATGGTATTTGCTATACATTTTTCGTCTTTTTATCCGAATTCGCGTGTTTTTACGGTACTATACTTACTTTATTTCTTCTCATTTCGTAATTTAAGGTAACCAGGTGAATATTCAGGCGATTCTTTCAGAAAAAGTCAGCCAGGCGCTGATTGCAGCAGGTGTTCCAGCCGACAGCGAAGCTCACGTCCGTCAATCCGCGAAAGCGCAATTTGGTGACTATCAGGCCAATGGTGTGATGGCCGCCGCTAAAAAAGTGGGTATGCCGCCCCGACAACTGGCAGAAAAAGTTGTTAGCCTGCTGGATCTGCAAGGTATTGCCAGTAAAGTTGAAATCGCTGGCCCCGGTTTTATCAATATTTTTCTTGATAAAACCTGGATTGCAGCGAGTATCGAAACTGCACTGAAAGATGAGAAATTGGGCGTTACTCCAGTCGAAGCGCAAACTATCGTTGTCGATTATTCGGCACCTAATGTCGCTAAACAGATGCATGTTGGTCATCTGCGCTCCACGATTATTGGTGATGCCGCAGTCCGTACTCTTGAATTCCTCGGCCATAAGGTTATCCGCGCTAACCACGTTGGTGATTGGGGAACTCAGTTCGGTATGCTGATTGCCTATCTGGAGAAAATGCAGAACGAAAATGCCGGTGATATGGCACTGGCGGATCTGGAAGCTTTCTATCGTGAAGCGAAAAAGAACTATGATGAAGATGAAGAGTTTGCGATCCGTGCCCGTGGCTATGTGGTGAAGCTACAAGGCGGTGATGAGTATTGTCGTACGATGTGGCGCAAACTGGTGGATATCACTATGGCCCAGAACCAACAAACCTATGACCGTCTGAATGTCACTTTGACTCAAGATGCAGTGATGGGGGAAAGCCTGTACAACGATCTGCTGCCCGGTATTGTCACTGATCTGAAACAGAAAGGTCTGGCGGTAGAAAGTGATGGCGCAACCGTGGTTTACCTTGATGAGTTTAAAAACAAAGAAGGTGAACCGATGGGCGTGATTATCCAGAAAAAGGATGGCGGCTATCTTTACACCACAACAGATATTGCCTGTGCAAAATATCGTTATGAAACCCTGCATGCTGAACGCGTTCTTTATTATATTGATACCCGTCAACATCAGCATTTGATGCAAGCATGGGCCATCGTTCGTAAAGCGGCCTATATACCAGAAACCATGTCACTGGAACACCATATGTTCGGCATGATGCTGGGTAAAGATGGTAAGCCATTCAAAACCCGTGCCGGCGGCACTGTCAGGTTGACTGATTTGCTAGATGAAGCCATTGAACGTGCCGATAAACTTATCCGTGAGAAAAACCCGGATATGCCAGAAGATGAACTGAAAAAGGTGGTTGAAGCTGTCGGTATTGGCGCAGTGAAATATGCCGATCTCTCCAAGAGCCGTACGACAGATTACATCTTCGATTGGGATAATATGCTCGCCTTTGAAGGCAACACCGCGCCTTATATGCAATATGCCTATACCCGCGTGGCTTCTATCTTCAAACGTGCCGATATTGATGAAAGCAGCCTGACTTTACCGGTTACCCTAAACGAGGATCGTGAACAAGCTCTGGCGACCCGTTTGTTACAATTTGAAGAGACTATCACCACCGTCGCCCATGAAGGTACGCCACATGTTATGTGTGCATACCTGTACGATTTAGCCGGTCTGTTCTCTGGTTTCTATGAACACTGTCAGATCCTGAATGCCAAAAATGAAGCACTGCGCCAAAGCCGCCTGAAACTGGCTTTGCTGACCGCGAAGACACTGAAGCAAGGTCTGAATACATTGGGGATTGAAACAGTAGAGCGGATGTAACCGTATAATCTCTGCTTTCTCTGAAAATTGGCGTGATACAGGCAGATATTGCCTTATCACGCCGATTAAAGTTTGGACTACACAGTCACGGCACCTTCTTGTTTGGTGTTCAACGAAATTCTGGTATGAATGATATTCGCAACCACTTTCGGTATATGCTGGATAAAGAAGTGATCGGAATCGACGAGGTGAATATCAACACCACCACAAGTGTAGTTTTCCCACGCCAGCATATCCTCTTTTGACATAGTTTTATCCTCTCGCCCATGAATCAAAACGAGTTCAGATACACTTTGCCTTTGCCGCAAATAATGTTTCATATGGTAATTAAGCGATAAATCATTACGGATAATAGGAAAAAATATCGCTTTGAAATCTTCATTATTGATGACCTCATCATGCGTTCCACCGTATTTTGCCAACAGCTCACCCAATTGTGCATCAGAAAAATCAAATGGATCTTCTTTAAAATTGGTAATATGCGGAGCGGCTTCTGCGGAGATAAATACGTTTGCCGGAGATTGGTTCTCATTATGTAACCGGTTAGCCAATTCATATGCAAACAAACCGCCGTTGCTGTGCCCAAATAAAGAAAATCGGCTACCATTAATCAGACGTTTCATTTCCCCATGTACAGCCTGCAAAATTTTTTCCATATCCCGGCTTAACGCTTCACCAAAACGACTGCCACCACCCGGCAATTGTAATGCATATACCGCGATATTTTTCGCCAGACAAATACTCAGGCTACGAAAAACTTCTGCCGAGCCACCCGCATAAGGAAAACAAAATAAGATATGATCAATTTTACCTGATTGGACACGACTTAACTTTTCAAACCACATAAATTTTTCCCACTCAATTAAATCTATCAAGGTCAGCAGGTTAATCTATGACTTATGAATAATCCACTGAACACTGGACGATGCCAATTATTTATTTTTAAGATGATTAAATATTCATCTCGGTATTATTTATCTGCTAAAATTAATCCAATAACTGTTCCAAATCGCATTCAGATCAGCTATTTAGTATAACAAATATAGCCCATATGATAATTGTGTTTTATAACAGGATTACTTATATTTTCATGAAAAAACATGACCAGGAACGCACAATTAACTTTTCATTCAGACATTATTAAGTTAAGTGATCATAACATCTGAAATATCACTTAATTATTAATATTTCAACAACGAGAATATATAGCAGGGAGAACTTTATAAAAAATGGAATAATTTACTATATTAAACAATCGATAATGCGATTAGCAGAAACACCATAATAAAATCAAATAAAAACCTTATTATGAAAATTAATATCCCAGCAGTCTCCGAAACTCAAACGCGGCTTGATCCGAGAATAACCGCCGGGATACCTAAACTTACTATAAACCGCGGTGGGCGAAATCTTTCAACCGGAAACCCATCAGCATCAATGCAGCAAAATAACTACCTGCCCCGCCAATAACCACTATCATTAACCGCAACAGACGCATAGCCATATTTCCCTGTTCCCATGCCGGCATTAACCACAAAGTAACAGCTAATACTGCAACCATTACTGCAATTGCCACAATCAGTTTAAATAAGAAAGTGCCCCACCCCACCAGCGGCTTAAAAATATTTTTCTTGCGTAATTGCCAGTAAAGCATACTGGCGTTGAAACAGGCTCCCAAACCGATAGAAAGCGCCAACCCAGCATGTTTCAGTGGACCAACAAAAGCCAGATTCATTAACTGAGTCAGAATTAAAGTCGCAATTGCAATCTTCACTGGGGTTTTAATATCTCCACGGGAATAAAAACCCGGTGCCAACACTTTGACAATAATTATCCCCATCAGCCCGAAACAGTAAGCAATTAATGCCTTCTGAGTCATTGCCGCATCAAATTCAGTGAAATTACCATATTGGAAAAGGGAAACCGTCAAAGGTTTTGCCAGAATACCTAGCGCAATAGCACAAGGCAGTGCCAATAGGAAACAGAGCCGAAGCCCCCAATCCATCAGTTTAGTGTATTCCTCATGATTACCACTGGAAAAACTTTTCGCCAGTGAAGGCAAAAGAATTGTTCCAAGAGCAACGCCCAATACACCGGAAGGCAATTCCATCAAACGGTCAGCGTAATACATCCATGACACAGAACCGGATACCAGAAATGAGGCAAAAATCGTATTAATAATTAATGAAATCTGGCTGACTGAAACCCCAAGGATCGCCGGCCCCATCTGCCGGATAACCCGCCATACGCCACTGTCACGGAAAGAGATACGCGGTAATACCAGCATTCCAATTTTTTTCAGGTGAGGAAGCTGATAGACAAGTTGCAAAATACCGCCGGCAACAACCGCCCAACCCAACGCCATCACCGGTGGATTGCAATAAGGGGCGACAAATAGCGCAAACACAATCATGCTGATATTAAGCAACGTCGGGGCGAAAGCCGGTACAGAAAACCGATTCCAGGTATTTAATATCGCCCCTGCCAGCGAAGCCAGTGATATCAGAAAAATATAGGGAAAAGTAATTCTTAACAGACTTGTTGTCAGAGCAAATTTATCCGCAGCATCGGTAAAACCGGGCGCAGTAATATAAATCATCCATGGTGCAGCTAAAATACCCAGCACCGTAACAACCGCCAGAATTAACGTCAGCATACCGGAAACATAGGCAATAAACGTCCGGGTCGCTTCATCTCCCTGCTGATTTTTATATTCAGACAGAATCGGCACAAATGCCTGAGAAAATGCGCCTTCTGCAAAAATACGGCGCAACAGATTAGGTAATTTAAATGCAACAAAAAAAGCATCCGTTGTTGCACCTGCCCCAAATATACGGGCAATAATGGCATCACGGATAAAGCCCAAAACCCGGGAAAACATGGTCATAGAACTGACCGCAGCCAGCGATTTCAATAAATTCATCGTATTTATCTCAAAATCATGCTCAAAAAAACGCACCAACCGAAGTCAGTGCGTCAAATAAATCAACTCATTGAAGCTGAATTTAATCATTTCTAAGCTGCCTGTACGGCAGTGAACCTTGTTGAATATTAACTTTAATCTCTTGATTATTAAAGAGCAAAATGACAAAAAGGAGAAAAACCCTTTTTTTTAACAGATGCTAATCTCTTAAATAAATCAATAAGTTATAATTAACTGAGAAAAAAGGGTCAAAAATAAGGTATGAGGAAACACCATCTTTCAAGTTACATTTCCCTCCTTCTCTCTACATCTGTTTGTTCATTAATGAGCAAAACCCCCATGATGGGGCTTACGACGAGACTGTAATTTAAGTTCCGCTATAACTTTGTAACTAGGCAGTTCCTTGTTTATCTAGCAGTACAATCTGATCATCAGCTTTTTCCATTCCATTTTTCATCTGTCAGTGCGGTTAATACATGATCCTGCCAAATTCCATTTATCATCAGATATTTCTTTGCATATCCTTCACGCTCAAAACCCAATCGTTCCAACAACTTACCACTACGATGATTATCAGGCATATAGTTAGCCATAATCCGATGCATACCCTGCTGACGCTGCATATAACGAATGGTTGGCTGCAATGCCTCATACATCAGCCCTTTCCCCTGCCATTTTTCACCAAGAGAATATCCCAAATAACAAGCATGAAAAGCACCGCGCAAAATATTACTGAAATTCGCCACACCAATAACTTCATTTTCATTCGGATCAAGCAGCAAGAAATGAAAAGCTGCACTCTGTCTTTGCATTTCCGTGATTAAATTCAATCGGTTTGTCCAACCAGAAGGCTGACAATGGCTGTTATCGCGGGTCGGTTCCCAAGGTTTAAGAAATTCGTGATTTTCTGAATAATACTCAGCTAAACGATAAGCATCCCGCTCGTACACCAAACGCACCACCATTCGTTCTGTTATCAGACGAACCTTCGGTAAAGTGGAACGATAACCAAACATGATTTCTCCCTAGCTATGCCTAATTTATCCATTAAAAATTTAAGTTATTATCTGTAAAATACACCTGACAGCCATCCACTTACGATAAAAAAATATTATCTATAAATCCCTACCCTAACAATTAAATTAAGTACAGAATATAGGAGAATTGTATTATTCTCCTCTTCTTAATATTCCAATGGTGAACAATGTCACTGGTTTCGCAAGCACGTAGCCTGGGTAAGTACTTCTTGTTATTTGATAACTTGTTGGTCGTTCTGGGCTTCTTCGTCGTTTTTCCCTTAATATCAATACATTTTGTTGAACAACTGGGTTGGGCTGCGCTGGTTGTCGGTTTTGCCCTTGGTTTGCGGCAATTTGTACAACAAGGTTTGGGCATTTTCGGTGGCGCAATTGCCGACCGCTTTGGCGCAAAACCGATGATTGTCACCGGGATGCTGTTGCGCGCCCTTGGCTTTGCTTTAATTGCATTAGCCACTGAGCCGTGGATCTTATGGCTTGCCTGCATATTATCCGCATTAGGCGGCACTTTATTTGATCCACCACGGACCGCACTGGTTATCAAACTGACCCGCCCTCATGAGCGTGGCCGTTTTTATTCTCTGCTGCTAATGCAAGACAGCGCAGGTGCTGTTGTCGGTGCGCTGATTGGTAGCTGGCTGTTGCAATATGATTTCCATCTTGTCTGCTGGACAGGTGCTGTTATTTTCGTTTTGGCAGCGGCCTGGAATGCCTGGTTACTACCTGCATACCGGATTTCCACTACCCGTACGCCAATCTGGGAAGGTATGGGACGCGTCATTAAAGATCGCCGCTTCTTCACTTATGTATTGACACTGACCGGTTACTTTATGCTATCTGTACAGGTAATGCTGATGTTCCCAATTATCGTCAATGAAATCGCCGGAACGCCCGCTGCGGTGAAGTGGATGTACGCCATTGAAGCGACACTTTCGTTGACTTTACTTTATCCAATCGCCCGCTGGAGCGAAAAACGTTTCCGGCTGGAACAGCGCCTGATGGCAGGGCTATTCCTGATGAGTTTGAGCATGTTCCCGATAGGTTTGATTGGTGAAATCAATACGCTGTTTGGCATTATCTGCCTGTTCTACCTTGGTACAATCATCGCCGAACCTGCCCGTGAGACATTAAGCGCTTCATTAGCCGATCCCCGCGCCCGTGGCAGTTATATGGGCTTTAGCCGCCTCGGTCTGGCACTGGGTGGCGCTTTGGGTTATACCGGTGGCGGTTGGTTGTATGATACCGGTCATACACTAAACATGCCGCAATTGCCCTGGATCCTGTTAGGCGTTATTGGCTTTATCACGTTGTATGCACTGCACCGCCAATTTAACCAGCGTAAAATTGAATCCGCCATGCTTAGTGGCAGTTAATGATGTAAAATCTGCCCTTCAAAATAAAAGGAGTCAATATGAGAAAATTTTTCTTGGGGGCAGTATTGCTGCTGGCCGGGTTAGTCAGTAGTTGCGATCAATTCAAAGATTTCAGTATCAGCGAAGAGCTGATTAACGGCTATCTGGCGAAACATGTCCATTACCAGAAACAAATTGAATTACATGGTATCGCCAACGCAGATATAGTACTGACAGAACTGTCCAGCCAAATTGGCCGGACAGAACCCGATAAAATAGCATTAACCGGTCAGGCAAAAGTCAATATTGCCTCCCTGCTTGGCCCGGCTAAAGCGGATATGAAGCTGACATTAAAAGCGCAACCGGTATTTGATCCAGAAAAAGGCGCTATTTTTCTGAAAGAATTAGAAATCGTTGATTATCAAATCATACCGGAGAAAATGGAAAAACCGATTAACGCGCTGGTTCCTTATCTGAATAAATCACTCAGCTCTTTCTTTGATATTCACCCCGTTTATGTATTGAAACCGGAGCACAGCAAAGCGGAAGCCGCCGCCAAAAAATTGGCAAAAGGGTTAGAAGTCAAACCTGGCAAATTTGTTATCATGCTGACCGATAAATAATTTTTATCGAGATATTGCAGAAAAGGCAAATAATCGTCAATTATTTGCCTTTTCATCCGTTGCAAACTAAGAATCCAACTCTTCCCGTAACGCCTGCAACGCTTCACGGGTGATCATCGCCAATGTCCGGTAAAAACCGGTTGTTGCGTGGGCTTCCACCTTTCCCAGCAATTGCCCACACCACGGCAGAAGATACTCATCAAACAACATAATTTGCCCCTGAACTTCGTCTTCTGCCGCCTGATCTTCCAGCCATGAAGACGCTAATAACAGAGAACCAAACTGATCAACCGGCCCATGTGACAACGGCATACCGCGTTCAGTCAGAAACTGACGAATATCGTTTTCACTTTCCCCAGTATAGTCAGAACGACAAGCTGGCACACTGGCATCATCACCACAAAACAGCGCAGTATAATCCGTTGTTATTGCCGGCAACTCACAGCTCTGTTGCCAGCGATCCAGCAAAGCATCCTGCTCTAAAGGCCAGGATTGCTTCAATTTACCTTCCACAATCATAGCCAGAAGTGGTTGCAGAACCGGATCTTGTGGCGGGCGGTTAAACAAAGTCCCTAAGATGCGGCAGATCATTGAAAATTCATTCATCTCATTTTCCAAATAAATCGCTATTTTGCCGCTATTGTCCCCAATAACCGACCTTACTGTAAAGAGACACGGTTAATATCCCAGTTTAATATCCACAACACCCATGGGTAATTCACCCTTTTCAATCCGCTGAATATTTTCACTAACCTTATCCATAGCGATATTGGGAATAGTAATAGCAGCAACATGTGGAGTCACCGTTATACGAGGATGAGTCCAGAATGGATGCATTTCCGGCAATGGTTCCTCAGTAAATACATCCAATGAAGCCGCCGCGATATAGCCTTTATTAATCGCTACCAATAGATCATGTTCTATCAAATGAGAGCCTCGTGCGAGATTAATCAGATAGGACTTCGGTTTTAACTGACGAAACAGCGATAAATTCAGAATGCCACGGGTATGCGGTGTATCAGGCAATAAATTAATAAGCACTTTACTGCCAGAGAGAAAATCGCCCAATTGATCTTTTCCGTAAAAACTGTCTATCTTATTAATCTGCTTCGGAGTACGACTCCAGCAGCGTACAGTAAAACCAAACTCAACCAGCGTCTCGGCAACACTGCGTCCCAAAACCCCAGCTCCCAACACACCAATCACAAAATCCCGGCGATCATGTGATTCGAGTTGTTTCCACATTTTCTGCCCTTGTTGCAGCTTATATTCATCCATGCGGCGTAAGTAATGTAAAACCGTTGCTACCGCATACTCCCGCATTTGTAATCCCATACCTGCATCTTCAAGCCGCATTAATGGCACACCGGCGGGCAACATCCCTGGTCTTTGCTGTTCCTGCTTCAAAATGGCCTCTACTCCTGCTCCCAAGGTAAAAATCCCCTTTAATCCGGAGCGATTTGCCAGCATTTCATAGGGAGGCGCCCAAACCATTGCATAATCTGCATGATCATTATCGCCTCGTTTCCATTGACGGATATTAATATTCGGCAGTCGATGCTGCATGCCTTGAATCCACTGAGCGGCATCAAAAAAAGGGTGGTAAAAGATAATATCCATGATTATTTATCCTATTTTATTTTTTATACAGGGTTATCTGATTAATAGCAGGTTACAAGCCCCTTTGTTAATCATCTTTATGAAAATGTTGAGAATGTTAAGTAGTTAACGAATTCATTTTTTTCTTATCAAAAAACTTGCATTGGTTTACTTCAACAACGTCAGATGGGCATCAATTCATCGAATTGACGGTTATTTAGCTAGTTAATCAAAAAACCAACGAAAAGTATTAGAAGAGTGTTGACGCTTGTAATGCTTTTCCCTATAGTAGCGCCCCGTTGCAGCGACGATATCAAACAAAGTTACTGCAAAGAGAAAACACGGTGAGGTGTCCGAGAGGCTTAAGGAGCACGCCTGGAAAGTGTGTATACGTGAAAACGTATCGAGGGTTCGAATCCCTCCCTCACCGCCAGAATTTAAAGAAAAGCTCAGGTTAAACACCTGGGCTTTTTACTTATATATTCCCCGATGCAGGGAGGGATGAGAACCCTCGACCAAGGGTTCGGCAACGCGGGCAGCCGGGTTTTCCGGGCATGGTTTACTATTAATAAACCCTTTTCCTCCTTTGGCAACATAATCCTTTTTCCAACGGTAAAAAGCATCCCAGGAGATTCTCCTAACCTCAAATAACACCTGTTAAATATACATAAAACTGTCAGTTGAGGTCTAAAAACTCACAGGTTACAGTATAAGAAAAGATAATGTATTTTAATTCTTCTCAACTAAAAACAAAATAGTACGCTTTGTAACTTTCTGTAGAATATGACTATTCACTGTACCTGTAAAGTTTATCCATTTAGAACTGAGTGATAAAATGCTTTTGAAAAAGGTGTTCCTGCTGGAATTAACCCTCAATATGCAAACAAACTCCGCCAATGACTCGCTGTTATTCGATTAGCCTCATCCCTGAAGCCAATCTCTTCATGCCTCAGAAAAATTTAACCATAAAACTGACTGATGCTCTCTTTTTCTTGACCGGATACGATGACATTGAGTAATCGTTCATAATATTTAGCCATCCTATCAATAATTGCTTCTGTATACAGTTCCGGATTGTAATTGAGTTCACACTTGATATTTTGTGGCATGTATAAGAAATTCATCCCAAGTGATTCAAAAGGAATTATTTCGGTATCTATCACTTTCACATCAAGATTTGGCAGTGATAATTTTTCATCTTTAGACATGTCGATAAAATCATAGAAATTCTGTATATCCAAATAGTTAAACAGAACGTTAAATATATTATCCCTCGCCTTTTCTCCCACCACGTCAATCACGACAGACATGTGGATATTAGAATTCTCTATGGCGCGATGAATAGACTGACTAACCTGCTTAATAATTTCTTGTAGGCTCATTTCCTTACTGATATTTGATTTTACTATCAAGTCACCCAAGAATAACCCTATCGTTTGATGGCTTTCTATGCGAGTTCGGTCAGCTTTTGGTGAGGTAACAATATGTTGTGATTCACCGGAGTACATAAAAAGACAAGTGTGGAATAAAGCCATAAATAACATATAAGGTGTGATCTTATGAATTTCACAATATTGCAAAACAGCTTTATCCAGCGAATCAGGTATTTTGATATGACGGGCATCAGACCGATATTTTGAGGCCAGATGTTTTCTGAAAGAAACTGGAAAATCGCGTTCTGGATTAACATCAGCAAATTGTTGTTGCCAAAATTTAATTTGTTTTTCAGCTACCTCAGTCGCATGGATTTCTTGCAAGTCATAAACATAACCAGAATATTGCATAGCAACTGGTGGCAATGTGTTTTTTTTCCCCTGTGAATAATCCGTATATAATTGTTTAAACTCATTCATAATGATATTGATAGACCACCCATCGGAAATAATATGGTGTACATCAATGAATAATACGGTGATTGTTTCCGAAACAGGCAGTAGGAATGTCTTGATTAGCGGGCCATTATAAACATCAAAAGGTGTTCTTAATTTCTCTTCCCAGAGCTTGTTAATTTCAATAATAATTTGTTCTCTCTCTATTCCTTTTGGTAACGCTTCGATAACTTGAAGATTAATTTTCATACTGTTATCAGGCTGCATGAAAATCTGCTCATTTTCTTTATAAAACTTAAAACGTAAACTTTCATGTCGCTCCAAAATGGTATTTAAACTTTTTTCCAACGCACTGTGATTCAGTTCTCCTTCCATCAACAAAGTAACGGGTACGTGGAAACTGTCCTCCAACAACGCTTCTTGAACAAAATACCAATACATTTTCTGACAATAAGAAATAGGCATTTTTCCATCAAATGTATTGTGATCAGATATATTGTGTGTTGTCTTCGGTGCAGATATTTCGTGCTTATGACTGTTACGAATCACACTTGCAATCTGTGCAATGGTTGGATTTGCAAATAGCTGATGCATACTGAAATTATTGGTTAAAGTATTTCTTATGGAAGCGGTTATCTTAACTGCCAAGAGTGAGTGACCACCGAGTGAGAAGAAATTATCATAAATACCAATTTGATTGATTTTTAGATGTTCTTGCCATAACTGACAGAGTTTTTCCTCGATTTCATCTCTCGGTGCAATATAAGCCTGACGGCGTAAGTCATTTTCATCCGGAATAGGTAACGCTTTTTTATCCACTTTATTATTCAAATTCAGTGGAATGCGTTCCAATGGGATATAGAGACTGGGCACCATATAGTCAGGCAGTTGTTTTTTCAAGGCGGATTCCAGTAGCTCTGCAAGTTCTCC
The DNA here is from genome assembly GCF_011189495.1 of Photorhabdus stackebrandtii. Taxonomy (NCBI): domain Bacteria; kingdom Pseudomonadati; phylum Pseudomonadota; class Gammaproteobacteria; order Enterobacterales; family Morganellaceae; genus Photorhabdus; species Photorhabdus stackebrandtii. Next base: position 204,465 of record NZ_PUJV01000008.1, on the reverse strand, counting down.
ACTAATAGCAGGAAGTTGCGGATAATTAGCTAAATACGTTTGGCTGTACTCTGAACGTGCCTGCACTTGAGGTAATTCACCACGGCTGAAAATCACATCCAGTAAATCAGGCTGCTGCTGTGACCATGTAAGTTCGCACTGGTAGCCGCACTGTTCCGCATACTGGAGTAAGGATTCGAGTGCCAAAACTTGCTCTGCGGCTTCTGGCGAAAAACCGCGAACATCTTTTGGTGGAAAAACAATCTGATTAGATGGCCAATGGCGTAGCCCTTCCGCTAAATCAAAATCATCTTTAATACGGGCATTAGGAATACCTGAAACACCAAATGTATCGAATTTCCCTGCCTCTAACTCATTACAAAGATCTTCAATAGAATTAAAATCGCACCAGGCTATGGGTAAATTGCAACATAATTCCGCATTTTTATCGCACTTATGTAATATCACTTCATAACGATAGCGCAGCATTTCATTGTCACCAACACCACGTTTAACCAAAATATCAACTCTTCCAATTTCAGGGTAACGCGTCGGCAATTGTGCAAAATAGGTTGGACTCAGTAAAAACTCTTTTTCTTGCTGTAGACGCCGTTGAATGCGATTTGCCAGTGTACCCACCGAAATACGTTGCCCATTCAGGCGATTTTTCTCGATGGCTGTTACATGTGCAGTTAACAAATCTAAGTTACGGATATCTCCCAGCAGAATTTTTCCTCCGGTTTTAACCGCAGGCAATAACCGTGTAATGACTTTTTCCAGATATTGAATGTTGGGGAAGTATTGAACAACGGAATTAATCACAACGGTATCGAACTGATCAGGCGTGATTGTGCCTAAATTCAGTGCATCCCCTCTGATTAGCTTCACGTGTGACCAGCCACGCTGCCGCAAAATTTTCTGGTGATGTGTCAATACCTCCGCTGAAATATCAGTAGCCAATACTGATTCGCACCGCTCAGCATAGCGATACAACAATAAGCCCGACCCACAGCCGATTTCCAATAAGCTGCTGGGGTGCAGGGATTCAATCCGCCGCATAGTACCCGCTCGCCATTCTTCTATTTGGTCCAATGCCATCGGCTGTTCGGTATAATTATTCATCCAACCACCCAAATCACTATCGTCATCGCTTTTATCGGTAGCAATATTTTCTGTTATCTCCCGCCGATACTGACCATCAAAGATATCTGTCCAGCTTTCAAGGTAATCTGCATTAAAAGCGGCTGCTTTCTCCGCCAGCCAATTCGTACTCGGGCAAACATAAGCAATGAGTTTCCTGTCCTCACTGTCATCGCCATCAGCGATCACGACAGCATTACTTAAAATCTCCTGCCCCGCCAACACCGACTCAATTTCCCCCAATTCAATGCGATGGCTGCGAATTTTGATCTGCGAATCCAAACGGCCAATGAATTCCAGCTCCCCTTCCGGCGTCCAGCGTACTAAATCACCAGTACAGTAAAGTCGGTCTGCCGGGTTGGTACTGAAGGGATCACGAATAAACTGTTTTTCCGTGATATCCGGTGCATTTCGGTAACCACGTGCCAGTTGCATGCCGCCGATATGCAGTTCCCCAATAGCCCCAAGAGGCGCCAGATTACCGTCGGAATTCAGGATACGCATCACGGTATTCGGCAACGGTTTTCCAATCGTCACGCGCTTATTTGCTGTTAATAAGGCGGAGGTCACAATCGAGGTACACTCTGTTGGGCCATAAACGTTAAACAGCTTTCTTCCCTGCGACCACTGCGCAGCAATATGCGGCGCCACAGTTTCCCCTCCCAACAACAAGGTTGACACTGTGCGCCATTTGTTGAAATTCAAATGAGGCAACAGCGCCGGCGGGAGCACGGCATGGGTAATGTGGTGTTTTTCAACCATCTCATCCAACCATTCAGGCGAATGGCGATGTGTTTCTGAAACCAAATACAATGTGGCACCATAGGCCAAGGTCATTGCCATTTCCAACACTGCAGCGTCAAAGCTCCAAGAAGCAAACTGCAACCCGCGAATATCAGCATCCGCACCAAATAATGTGGCTTGTGCTTGTGCCAGATTCACCCAGCCCTTGTGCTCCAACATCGCTCCTTTTGGTCGGCCGGTAGAGCCAGAGGTATAAATAACATAGGCCAGATGATTTTCTGTCAGGGGCACTGAACGATGAACGATATTGCCAGTGGGTAGATTTTGTACATGTGACTGTACCGTTTCGGTATCCAGACAAATAACGCGTTGCTGACCGATAGGCAATTTATCAACCAGCGGTGTTTCGGTCAGGATAAATTCAGCCCCGCTGTGCTCCAGCATGTATTGCAGGCGGGTTTGCGGATAACTGGCATCCAAAGGCACATAAGCTCCACCGGCTTTGAGGATGCCCAGCAGTGCAATCACCGTTTGCAACGACCGGGGAAGGCAAATTGCAACCAAGGTATCTGGCTGGATACCTTGCTCAATCAGGTAATGTGCCAATTGATTGGCCTGAGCATTAACTAACTGATAACTTAAGGTTTCCTCACCAAAAACCAGCGCAGTCTTTTCAGGGTTCAGTGCCACCTGTTCTTCAAACAGTTCATGGAAGCAATGTCCTTGCTGACCATGTTCCTGTGGCTCGTTCCATTCATGTAATAAGATGTGTTTTTCCGCCTCAGACAAGATTGGCAAATCATGAATGGACGGTTCTTTACTAACCGAATCATTCGTCATCACCTCAACAATGCCTGAGAGCAAGGTTTCGTAATTGGCGATCAATCTCTCAATGGTACTACTGTTGAACAGACTTGTATCTGAGACCCATACTATAGATAATTCGTTTGTCTGTGCTTCTTCATAAGCATGGACTTCCAAATCAAACCGAGTCGTTTTAAGTAAGTTATCTCCAAAATCCGTAATATTATCTTGTTCCAGCGTTGTATCACGCTGGTTGTTCTGTACCGCAAAGATAATCTGAAATATAGGATTATAATTTAAGCTTCGTTCCGGATTAAGCTTTTCTACCACCAGCTCAAATGGCAGATCTTGATGCTCGTAGGCATCCAGAATAGTACGACTGTTTTGTTTTAAGAGTTTACTAAAAGTAGGCTGACCGGATAAGTCTGTTCGGATAGCCAGTGAATTAACGAAAAAGCCGATCAACGGTTCGATATCATGATGTCTTCGCCCTGCCAGTCCCGTTCCTATCACGATATCTTTTTCATTACTGTAACGACTAATCAACACAGCAAAAGCCGTTTCCAGGAACATGAATAAAGTAACGTTATGTTTAGCACACAGTCCCCTGATTGCTTGGGTCAGACGCGAGGAAATGCGTTGTATCTGAAAACGTCCTTCGATATTTTGTTTTTCCGGACGTGGATTATCCAGCGGCACACAGTGGACTGGTGAAATTCCGGCTAACTGATTCTGCCAGTATGTCAGCTGTTTTTTCAACATATCACCTTGCAGCCAGCCCTGTTGCCACTGGGCATAATCAGAATATTGAATTCTCAGCGGCGGTAGCGGATTTACTTTACCCTGGCTATAAGCTTTGTATAACGTGAAAAATTCATGGAGAAATATCGCCATCGACCAGCCATCGAAGGCGATATGATGTATCGTATAAATGATGAGGTAATCATTTGCTGCCAATTTTATTAACCTAATGCGTAGCATCAAATCTGTATTAAGGTTGAAAATTAGATTTTCTTCTTCCTTACCAATTTGTTTTACCTGATCGTTTTTCTCAGTTTCAGACAACGCAGATAAATCATAATGTGCAATCGGTAAATCGTAATCAGTGACAATAAATTGCCGCGGTTCGTTATTGATTATTTTAAAATGGGTACGTAATACTTCATGGCGTTCAAGTAATGTCTTAACGGCTGCTTCAAACGCCTTTATGTTAATGAATTCCCGCAGCCTGAAATCCCCCATACAGTTATACTGGGGATTACCTCCATCCAGTTGATCAATAAACCATAGTCGTTGCTGGGCAAATGAAAGCGGATAATGTTCTGCTTTGCCATCACGCTGAATATCTTGCAAAAAGTGATGCGTTTGAGTTTGCTCTTCTGAATTGAGCTGGTTCAGAAAATCAATCAACTCCTGTTTATGCCGTTTCCATTCACTGAACAAGGCTGGTGGAATAGTGCTGCGGCTGGTCTCATATTGTAAACGGTTATCAGTAACGAACAGAGTAATTCCCTGATCTAAAGCCTCATTGACAATTCGCGCTGCATTTTTCATATATCACCTTTCAATAGTTCTTGTGCTGCTTCTTTCCCAGCCTGGAAATGTTTTCTTTTTTCTTTGATAAGATGAATAGTGACAACCTGTGATAGCTGCTCAAGTGTCGGGTGTTCAAAAACACTTCTCAACGGAACTTCTATTTCTAATTCGTTACGTATTGAACTAATAAGGCGGGTTGCCTGAAGTGAATGTCCACCCAATGTGAAGAAATTGTCATAGATGCCTACTTGACTGACATTCAATAACCTCTTCCATAACTGACTGATTTTAAATTCTATTTCATTTCGTGGCGCCACATAGTTCTGTCGGCGTAAATCGTCTTCATTTGGGATCGGTAGCGCTTTTTTATCCACTTTGTTATTTAATGTAAGTGGCATTCGTTCCAGTGGAATATAGAGACTTGGAACCATATATTCTGGCAGTTGCTGTTTCAGTGCGGATTCGAGTAATTCTGAAAGTTCCCCACTAACGGCCGAAATTTGTGGATAATTAGTTAAATGGGTTTGATTGTAGTCAGTACGTGCCTGTACAGGTGGTAGCTCTCCACGACTAAAAATCACATCTAGCAAATCAGGTTGCTGTTGTGACCACGTAACGCCGCATTGATAACCACATTGTTCAGCGTATTGCAGTAAGGATTCGAATTCCTGAACCTGTTGTAATACCTGTGGGGATAAACTGCCGGCATTTGCTGGTGGTGTCATCATCTGATTGGCTGACCAGTGACGCAGCCCTTCTGCCAAAGTGAGGTCATCTTTAATTCTGGCGTTGGGGATACCTGAAACACCAAATATACCCTCTGTGCCCATCTGTAACAAATTACGCAGACTTTCAAAAGAATCGAAATTATGCCAATTTAAAAGCAATTTATTACAAAGTTTGGTATTTTCATCTATTTTATGTAAGATGACATCGTAACGATAACGCAACATTTCATTGTCGCCGATGCCACGTTTAACCAGAATATCAACCCGGCCAATTTCAGGGTAACGTTCCGGTAATTGGGCAAAATAAGTTGGACTGAGTAAAAACTCGGGTTCTTGTTGTAAACGCCGCTGAATACGGTTCGCCAGCGTCCCTACCTGAATACGCTGCCCGTTAAGATGACTTTGTTCTATCGCTGTAGCATGGGCGGTTAATAGATCTAAGTTGCGGATATCTCCCAGCAAAATTTTCCCACCCGCTTCAACCGCCGGTATTAACTGTTCAAGTACTTTTTCCAGATATTGAACATTGGGGAAATATTGAACAACAGAGTTAATCACGACAGTATCAAATTCATCAGCACTCAATGTTCCTAAGTTGAGTGCATCCCCTCTTCTGAGCTGCACATGTGACCAGCCACGTTGTTGCAGAATATGTTGATGCCGATTTAAAACCTCAGACGAAATATCGGTAGCCACCACTGATTCGCACCGTTCAGCATAGCGATACAACAATAATCCGGTACCACAACCGATTTCCAGTAAGCGATGAGGATGCAGGGCTTTAATCCTGTGCATGATTCCTGCTAACCATTCCTCCATCTGCTCAAGGGCAATCGGCTGTTCAGTATAGCTGCTCATCCAACCACCGAAATCACTGTCTGATGCGACTGCATCACTGGTATTTTCTTTCTGAGTGCTTTCTTTTTGAATACTACCCGTTATGGGTTGACGGTACTGCTCATCAAAAATTTCTGTCCAGTTTTCAACGCTGCTTGCGTTAAATTCAACGGCTTTTTCACCTAACCACTCTGTACTTGGGCAGATATACGCAATGAGTTTTTTATCTTCATCTTGACCATAAGCGATCACAACAGCACTACTTAAAGCATCATGCCCAGACAAAACTGTTTCGATTTCACCCAACTCTATGCGGTGACTACGGATCTTAACTTGAGAGTCAACACGGCCGATAAATTCCAACTGACCATCCGGTGTCCAGCGCACTAAATCGCCAGTTCGATAAAGCCTGTTTTCCCAGCCATCCGTTGAGTGTGGGCTGAATGGATCACAGATAAACTGCCTTGCTGTGATTTCCGGTGAGTTTCGGTAACCACGTGCTAACTGAACACCACCAATATACAGTTCCCCGATAACTCCCATCGGAGCCAAATGACCTTCCGGATCAAGAATACGCATTACAACGTTAGGCAAAGGTTTCCCAATCGTAATCTTCTCGTCAGTGAGTAAAGCTGTGGTGACAATGGATGTACATTCTGTCGGGCCATATACGTTAAACAGTTTTCTATTCTGCGACCAACGAACAGCAATCTGTGGTGGTACTGCTTCACCCGCTAAAAGCAAAGTTGAGACAGAACGCCATTTGTTAAAATTCAGATGAGGAAGCAGTGCTGGTGGTAGTACAGCATGGGTTATCTGATGTTTTTCAACGAGTTCATCCAACAATTCAGGGGAACGCCGTTGGGTTTCGGAAATCAAATACAGTGTTGCTCCATAGGCCAATGTCATAGACATCTCTAAGATCATGGCGTCAAAACTCCAGGAGGCAAACTGCAATCCCCGGCAATGTGAATCAATGCCAAATAAATCTGCTTGCGAGAATGCCAGATTAACCCACCCTCTATGTTCCAGCATCGCCCCTTTCGGTTTACCGGTAGAGCCGGAAGTATAAATCACATACGCCAGATGATTTTCCGTCAGCGGAAATGGGCGCTCAGTAATATTATCTGTAGGCATATGTTGTAGCTGAGACTGTACTATCGCTGTATCCAGACAAATAACTTTCTGCTGGCTGATTGGCAGTTTTTCAACAAGGTGAATTTCGGTCAGGATGAATTCGACTTCACTGTGATCCAACATATATTGGAGGCGGGCTTTCGGATAACTGGGGTCTAACGGTACATAAGCGCCACCCGCTTTAAGAATACCCAATAATGCTACAACAGCTTGCAATGACCTTGGTATGCAAAGTGCAACCAACGTGTCCGGTATGATCCCCTGTTCGAGCAGATAGCGTGCCAATTGGTTAGCTTGTTCATTTAATGACTGATAGCTCAGGGTGTCATCACCAAAAATCAGTGCATTTTTTTCAGGGTGTTGTGATACCCGATCTTCAAAGAGTTCATGGAAACATTTCCCGGTCTGATAAGGAATTTGTGGCCCGCTCCACTCATGCAATAAGGTATTCCGTTCAGCATCTGCCAATAATGGAATGCCATGCACGGACGGCTCGCTGATACCAGCATGAGGCTTCATCGTATCAACAATATTGGTCAGCAAAATTTCGTAATTGGCGATTAATCTGTTAATGGTCGCATTTCTGAACAGGTTGGTGTCAGAGATCCACCCAATGGATAACTCACCTTCGTCTTCTTCATAGATATGGACTTCCAAATCAAATCGGGTGGTCAGAAGAGAACGCTCTTTAGATGTAACAATGCTATCCTGCTCCAGAGTTGTATCCCGTTGATTATTCTGTACTGCAAACATGATCTGGAAAATAGGATTATAATTTAAATTCCGTTCTGGACTGATTTTCTCCACCAGCATCTCAAAAGGCAGGTCTTGATGTGCATAAGCATCCAGGATCGTACGACTATTTTGTTTTAATAGTTCACTGAATGTAGGCTGACCGGATAAATCCGTTCTTATCACCAGTGAATTGACGAAAAATCCAATCAAAGACTCAGTGTCACGGTGTCTTCGTCCTGCCAGTGGCATGCCAACCAGAATATCCTTTTCACTACTGTAACGACTCAACAACACAGCAAAAGCCGTTTCCAGAAACATAAATAACGTCACTTCATGTTTGGCACACAGTGCTCGTATTTCTTGGGTCAACGTTCTTGAAATACGTTGTGGATGAACATTCCCTTCAAAATTTTGTTTTTCTGGTCGTGGATTATCCAGTGGAAAACGGTGAAGTGGAGAAATACCTGATAATTGTTTTTGCCAGTAATCCAGTTGTTTTTGCAGAATATCACCTTGCAGCCAATCCCGTTGCCATTGGGAATAATCAGTATATTGAACTTGTAATGGTGGCAGAGGATTATCCTCACCTTGGCAATAAGCACGATATAATGTAAGCAGCTCATTGATAAAGATTGCCAGCGACCAGCCATCACAGGCGATATGATGAATCGTATAGAGAACGAAATAATCATTATCTGTTAATTTTAGCAACCGAATACGCAGCATCAGGTCAGTGCTGAGATTCACAACTTGTTTCCACTCTTGCTCACCAAGTTGTTTAACCTGTTGTTCCTGCTCAGATTCTGAAAGTGTGGACAGATCATGTATTGTAATAGGCAAATCATAAGAAGTAGTGATAACCTGCCGCGGCTCATTATCAATAATTTTGAAACAAGTACGTAGCGATTCATGGCGTTCAAGCAATGTTGCGATAGCAGCCTCAAAAGCTTTGAAATTGAGCGACTCTCTCAACCTGAAATCACCTGTGCAGTTATACTGAGGACTGCCTTCGGTTAGTTGATCGATTAACCACAAACGCTGTTGAGCAAATGAAAGTGGGTAATGTTCCGCACGATCATAACGCGGAATACCTTGCAGTCGGTGAGTATCCGTATCCTCTTCTGAATCAATTTGCTTCAGGAAATCAATCAATTCTTGTTTATGCTGTTTCCATTCACTGAGCAATTCCGGCGGAATGCAGTCTCGGCTGGTTTTATATTTCAGTTTGTTATCAATAACAAACAGAGTAATCCCTTGATTTAAAGCTTCATTGATAATTTGTGCTGCATTTTTCATATATCACCTTCCAATAGTTCCTGTGTTGTCTCTTGTCCAGCTTGGAGATGCTTTCTTTTTTCTTTAACCTGATGAATCGTGGCGATTCGTGCTAATCGCTCAAGTGTTGGATGTTCAAAGACACTGCTCAACGGTATTTCAATGTTTAGATCATTGCGTATTAAGCTGATAAGGCGGGTTGCCTGAAGAGAGTGACCACCCAGCACGAAAAAGTTGTCATAAATGCTGACTTGACTAACGCCCAACACTTCTTGCCAAAACCGACTGATTTTTTTCTCCACTTCATTTCTTGGCGCGATATAACCTTGTTGACGGAAATCGTTTTCATTTGGAATAGGCAACGCTTTTTTATCCACTTTGTTATTTAACGTGAGTGGCATTTGCTCTAGCGGAATATAAAGGCTTGGAACCATATATTCTGGTAATTGTTTTTTCAGTGCTGATTCAAGTTGCTCTGAAAGTTCAGCTTTAATATCGGAGGATTGAGAAGCGTTATCGGTATTAAATTTCAGCCCTTTTTTATCCAACCAGGCTTTGGTTGGACAAACATAGGCAATCAATCTCTTGCTGTTATCGTTCCCATAAATAATAACCGCAGCACTGCTTAAGACGTCATGTCCGGCCAGTGCAGTTTCGATTTCTCCCAACTCAATCCTGAATCCTCTAATCTTGACTTGAGAGTCAACCCGGCCAATAAATTCCACACTACCATCATGCAACCAACGGGCTAAATCTCCCGTTCGGTATAAACGTTGGGATTGGGATGTGTCCGTCGAATCAGTAATAAATTTCGTTGCGTTTGTTTCAGGAGCATTCAAGTACCCGCGTGCCAGTTGGATGCCACCAATATATAATTCCCCCGCAACACCAATAGGTACCAGATTGCCTGATGGATCAAGAATCCGGATAACAATATTGGGCAATGGTTTCCCAATCGTAATTTTGTCATCAGTTAATAAGCCCGAAGTCACAATGGCAGTACACTCTGTCGGGCCATATACGTTGAACAGTTTTCTGTCCTGTGACCAACGAACAGCGATCTGTGGGGGTACTGCTTCCCCCGCTAAAAGCAAGGTTGAAACGGAACGCCACTTGTTAAAGTCCAGGTAAGGCAGCAAAGCTGGTGGTAATACAGCATGGGTAATCTGGTGTTTGTCAACTAATTCATCCAAGCATTCAGGGGTATGCTGTTGGGTTTGTGAAATTAAATAAAGCGCTGCTCCATACGCCAGTGTCATAGATATTTCTAAGATCATGGCATCAAAACTCCAGGAAGCGAACTGCAATCCCCGGCTATATGAATCAACACCAAATAAACCCGCCTGTGAAAGTGCCAGATTTACCCACCCCTTATGTTCCAACATAACCCCTTTCGGTTTACCAGTAGAACCCGAAGTATAAATGACGTAAGCCAGATTATTTTCCGTTAGTGGGAATAGGCGTTCAGCGATATTGTCCGTAGGCATGTGCTGCAATTGTGATTGTATTGTCTCAGTATCCAAACAGACGACTTTCTGCTGGCTAATTGGGAGTTTTTCTATCAGATTTATTTCGGTCAGAATGAACTCAGCTCCGCTGTGTTCTAACATATATTGAAGGCGGGATTTCGGATAGCTGGGATCTAACGGCAAATAAGCCCCCCCTGCTTTAATAATCCCCAATAATGCCACTACAGCGCGTATTGAACGAGGAATACAGAGCGCGATCAATGTTTCTGGTTTGATCTTTTGTTCTGTCAAGTAGTGAGCGAGTTGGTTAGCTTGTTTATTTAACTCCTGATAACTTAATGAATTACCATCAAAAATAACTGCTGTTTTTTCAGGATGTCGGGCAGCTTGTTCCTCAAACAGCTCATGAAAACAGCCGCCATGCTGACTATGATCCTGTAGGCCATTCCATTTATGTAATAAAGTGTGTATTTCAGCCTCTGCTAATAGTGGAATGTCATGGACAGAGGGTTCCCTGTGTATCAGATCGGAGCCAATACATGGCTTCATTACACTAACAATATTAGCAAGCAAGGTTTCATAATTGGCGAGTAATCTTTCAATAGTAATACTTTTAAATAAGCTGCTGTCATAAACCCATAAAAGGGACAATCCTCCCTCCTCTTCTTCATAAATATGAATTTCCAAATCAAATCGGACTTTCAAAAGCAGACGTTCTTCAAACTCAATATTACTATCCCGCGCCAGTATCGTATCACGCTGAGTATTCTCCAGAGTAAAAGCGATTTGGAATATAGGGTTATAATTTAAGTTTCGTCCCGGACTTATTTTTTCTACCAGCATTTGAAATGGCAGATCTTGATGTGCATAAGCATCCAGAATAGTACGACTGTTCTGCTTTAATAACTCACTGAAAGTGGGCTGGCCGGATAAATCCGTTCTGATCACCAGAGAGTTAACAAAAAAGCCAATCAAAGGCTCAATATCATGGTGTCTTCTCCCTGCAAGTGGTGTTCCGACCAGAATGTCTTTTTCATTACTGTAACGACTCAACAATAAGGCAAAGGCTGTCTCCAGAAACATGAATAGTGTGACTTCATGTTGGTGACATAATGCTCTGATTTCTTGTGCCAAATCCTTTGAAATATGTTGATCATTAAGATGCCCCTCAAAACTCTGTTTCTCTGGTCGTGGGTTATCCATTGGAAGACGGTGAAGTGGAGAAATACCTGATAATTGGGTTTGCCAATAATCCAGTTGTTTTTGCAGAATATCACCTTGCAGCCAATTTCGTTGCCATTGAGCATAATCGGTATATTGGATTTTAAGTGGCGGTAATGGGGTTATTTCTCCTTTATTATACGCGCGATATAAGGTGATAAGTTCATTGATAAAGATTTCTATTGACCAGCTATCGCAGGCAATATGGTGAATTGTATAGATAATCACATAATCATTTTCAGCCAGCGTTATCAGGCGAATACGCAACATCAAATCAGTACTGAGGTTAAAAACCAAGTTATCTTCTTCTTTACTGAATCTTTTGACTTGAAATTCTTGCTCAGTTTCAGAGAATGCTGTCAGATCATGTAGTGTAATGGGTAAATCATAGGAATGTGTGACGGCTTGCCGTGGCTCATTATCAATAATTTTAATATGGGTACGTAGCGCTTCATGACGCTCAAGCAACGTTTTTACAGCAGCCTTAAAAGCGTTGAAATTCAGTTGTTCCCGTAATCTCAAATATCCGGGACAATTATATTGAGGGCTACCTTCGGTAAGTTGGTCGATAAACCACAGGCGTTGTTGAGCAAATGAGAGTGGATAATGTTCTGCATTGCCATTACGTTGGATATTCTGTAATTGATATGTTTGAGTTTCTTCTTTTGCATCGATCTGGCTCAGGAAGTCAATCAACTCTTGTTTATAATTTTTCCATTCACTGAGCAATTCTGCTGGAATACTATCGCGGCTAGTTTCGTATTGTAATCGGTTATCAGCAACAAACAGAGTAATTCCTTGATTTAAAGCCTCATTCACAATTTGCGCTGCATTTTTCATATATCTCCTTGAAAATATAATATGAAACTGTTTATATAAGTTATTATTTATGATATCCGTAATTGTAAAATAACAAATTTCTCATTATGTTAGCATATGGGCATCGAAAATCATTAGTGACGTTGTTTGATTTGGTTATCAAAACTGCAAGAAACTTATAGCCTCAATAAAGCAGAAAAGAGCGTTGATATTTCCAAACTGACCCCGCTATTTAAACCCGTTCATTTGTCTCATCCCTAAAAATTAACAACCTGAGCTCAGGGTAAACGCCTGAACTTTTTTACCTGTATATTATCTGTCAAATGCTTGAGTTAAGCTTAAAGCACACCCTTTCTGTGTCCTCGTATTGACGCGCCGTAAAATTTCAACGAGTACACCAGGATATTTACCATATTCTCTTCTGATTATCCCGATATCATCGGTGACAAGAAATGCTGGGTAACTCATTGATGACGCATCCATATAACTCATTAAACCGGGCGTTCCATCTGGTACAGGTTTCAATGTTTCAGGATCAAGTGCTCGCGCATATACCCACGGCGGAACATGTTTACGTTGCATCTCATCCTCAAAGAAACAAGTGTTGAGTTCAACTTGGTTAAATATATCCCGAATCTGACTAATATTACTGAGGTTAAAGGTATCAAATAAAAGCTGATTGAAATCGTCGCGTTTCAGGGATTCTTTTTCGTAACTTTTCCAGCCTCCCCCCGTTATAATATAAAGGTTTTCATCGCCAGAAAATGAGATATTTTTATCTTTCATATAATTACAGAGCAAATAGATAAAGTATGGTGAACCGATAAGACAAATACCTTTTCCTTGACTTTGTATTCGTTCAAGGCTATTCAATGTCTTAACAAAATCTATCCGCTCTTCTGTTACGGTAAACGTTGTAGGATATAGCAATTCTACCAGGCTCATGACATATTTAAACCAAATGTTATGAGCATTAAATCTATCGGGTCCCAAGTTGACCAACTCCATTTGATGATCAAACCAACTACCAATATATTTCATACCATAATTCACAGAACCTAAAAGTCTCTCAATACTCAGTCTGTCACGCGCCACCTGACTTTTTAGACCATTCGTACCGCTACTGGTAAACCAACTTTCAATTTCGTTCTCCTTACAAGTGAATAAGCGAGTAAATTTAAAAACTGATGTTGGGAATACAGGTATGTCATCAATTTCCGTAATATAGTCATCTACTTTGTGTGCCTGACAGTAGCGACGGTATTCTTGACAATGTTTATTGTGATGATGAAACGCATTAAGCACAAGTTTTTTTCTGATTTTTTCCTGTTCATCGTAAGAACAAGTTAATGGATCGCTCGAAAAAATCAAATCATCAATTTCTGAGCTTGCTGTGATTTCTTGTTTATCAACATATAAAGTCATACCTATTTTATCCTCTACAGATAATATTAGAAAGTATGGCGGCAACGCTGCCATACTCTTTTATACCCGTTATCTTTCAAGTTGCCTCTTTGTTGGCTGCACTCGCTCACCCCGGTCACATAGTTCGCTATGCTCCCGGGGATTCGCTCCCTTGCCGTCTCGATGCATCTTGAAATCTATAGGGTATATTACATGTGGTACTTTTTAATATTATCATTAACAATATTGATTGCGTTTTTCTGGTTCATCAAATCATTCATTGGTTCAAAGGATAGTAATATACCTTTTGCGCCACACTTTTCAATTGCCAATTTAGCCGAGGCTATACATTCCATATAATCTCCTACAGCATTTCCTGTGATTATTTCTTCGAGTTTATTTTCGAGATTTTTATCAGGGTGCATTTCAAGCACATAATCACGTATAAATGCCCTCGTCTCTTCTTTAGCTTTCTGACTATCTTCGTTAAAGTTAACCAATATCATTAACTGATGATCTATAACTGATAGGTCAACACCATATTTATCAGCAATAGCTTTATACCTTTCTGCATACTCGTGCCTAACATCATTGGAATCATCCCACTTAAAGATAAGAGGAATACCTTTTTTGGCAGCCCACTCAACGATATAATGACTCGTTGCTGTTACATATCTCCGAGGCCCGCCTTGCGTATAAGCATGGGGGTTTACGGATATTTTGGGAAAACTATAAAAATCGTTATCTGGATTACAATAGCCTGTTGTTAAAGCATCGTTAATAATTTCATAACACTCTTCAAATAATTGCTGTTGGTATTTATCAGGGCGATTAAAAAAATGCATTTCATCTTTTTTCTCGCAATCACTAAACCCTAAAATAAATCGCCCTTCGCTTAACTGATCCAATAAACACGCTTCCTCCGCTATTCGGACAGGATGATGAGTTGTAATGATGTGGTTCAATGAACCAACTTTAATTTTTTCAGTTAAACCAAGTAAAAAACCAGAAACCGTCAGAGGAGCACCGACAATGCCATTACCTGAAAAATGATTTTCATACACCAAAATCTGTTCAAAGTTCAACTTATCAACATATTCGGTTATTTCCTGCATGCGGGCTATACTGTGTTCTTGAACAATTGTTGAATTGATGAAGTTAAGGAAGAACAATCCAAATTTCATTTCATTTTCCTTAGCTAATATAATAGCGAACGTTGTTTTTCTTTGAGAAATGGCATTACATCAGACTGGAAAAGCCTCATGGAAGCAATAATTTCGTCTACTGTTCCATTAGCTTCAAACCCACAACAAATATTTGATATTCCTGTGGCGTCAATGTCTTTTTGGATTATGTTAATGCATTCCTTCGGGGTTCCTACGGGATTGATTTCGTAACTGTAATCAATACGGCGATTGGTATTTCTATGTCCTTTTAATACAAAGTCACGCCACTGCCCTTTATTGAAATCATAACCTTTTGTTTGGTCTGAATCATCAAAAATGGTCGTGGCATTAACATAGGAGTCATACCAGTGCCCCAGAAAATTCCGGCAAATTTCTTTCGCTTTAATTGAATCATGGTCTACAGATGTTATATATGATAAGCAATGGTCGATATTGTGAATATCGTGCCCATATTCCTGAGCCACTTCGTTATAAAGCTCAAGTTGTGCTTTCTTTTCGTTAGTATTGATAATCCAGCTTAAGATCATCGGCAAGCCAAATTGAGCAGCCCACTCAGTAGTTGAGGCTGATTCAGCCA
Organism: Photorhabdus stackebrandtii; assembly: GCF_011189495.1. Taxonomy (NCBI): domain Bacteria; kingdom Pseudomonadati; phylum Pseudomonadota; class Gammaproteobacteria; order Enterobacterales; family Morganellaceae; genus Photorhabdus; species Photorhabdus stackebrandtii. Next base: position 188,873 of record NZ_PUJV01000008.1, on the reverse strand, counting down.
CCACATAAACAGGTGCACCACCTCTGCTATATGCCGTCGGGTTGACTTTTACCTTATTGAAGCTGATATGCTCATTGGCAGCTTCGACATATCCCTCTGCCATGCCATTCTTTATCAGCCCGTACCAGCACTCCATTAAGGCGCGGCTGTTATCCATATCAGTGCCAAATACACGGAAGTCTTTGTTGTAAAGCCCCCGACAAATACCAAACCGAAATCGTCCTTTTGACATTTGATCCAGCAAATTCACATCTTCAAGTTGGCGTACTGGATGAGCGGTAGGAAGAACAATAGCCGCAGTTCCTACATTAAGTTTTCTGGTTGCACCAAGTAAGTACGCAGCAGCGACATAAGGGTTACCAAGCAAACCAAACTCCGTGAAATGATGCTCAAGTAACCATACGGTATCAAAGCCACACTCCTCAGAAACGCGGCCTAATTTAACCAAACGTTTCATTACCTCTGTTTGAGAAAGTTGAGGTGGTTGGTAGGTAAGCAAAAAGTTTCCGAATTTCATAGATAGTCCTTCTGTTTCTATCCGAGTGATAGAGTTAAGACGGCGAAATTATTTGATTTTCAATCTCAATTTTCATTCGGCGTTCATTGACTGTCGCAATGGTCAGATGTTCAAATGATGGCTCAGTAATATCAATATCGATATCCAAACTACCATTATCCATTGCGATAGCCGCTTTCGTTACTGATTGATAAAAATTGCGCAAGACCACTAAGTTCTCACCCAAGTCATGTGAGCCGCCTAGCAAAGAATATATCTTGCATCGATTACTACGAATATTTGATAACAATGTGATGACTTCATCTTGTTTTACCCAATCGTCGTTATTTGCAGTAAAAGCAATAAACGGTATATCAAGATGCATCATGCTATTAATTGTGGAAGTTAAATCTTCCCAGCCAAAATCAAAGCAATCTCTTGCGAAGACCTCAGCACCCAATTTATGGCCTTCAAAATCCAGATTATTCGGCAATTCATCAATGGGCAAACTAAGATAATCAAATCCTAACGCTCTTTCGAGAGTATATCTTAAGTTAACAACACCAACCGCAGTGATTAAAAACGAAACATTGATTTCAGACAGGCTGGCATAAACTATCCGTGCAGATAAGCTTGAAGCCAAAATACCACGGTTATTTATTTTTCGTGTACTTAACCAATCAACTACGGCTAACAGACTCTGTTTTCCTATAGACATGGTAAATTCATCAATTGTCCCTGAACTCAATCCAACATGGTGAAGTGAATCATAGCGGATCACATGAAATCCATTCCGTGACAAATATTCCGCCAGACCAGCAAAATGATCCATCCTCCGGGCAAAGCCAGATGCAATGATAATTGCATTCTTTCTTTTTGGGCTGTTTTCTTCTGGCAGCGTTTCCCAGACATGAATTTCTTTATTTCCTTCAACGCAAATAACATGGTCGATGGTTTTATATCTGGATTTATTTTCCATACTTTTTACCTAGTTAAGGGACAAATACAAGGAACTTATCTTCTTCCAGGAATCGAGTCTGTTCTATTTCAACTGCAACATCCTTAGCAGTATAGTGAGATGGCCTTTCATGAGAAATATATGTCACAAATCGTTGTAACGGTCTCATTCCATCATGAGATCCACCCACTCGAAATATGTTATTCATTCCTGCTTCGACAATCCTTTCAGCACCTTTTAATGCTAATTCGTCCCGATACTTAAATGCTGATTCCCAAGGAAAAATAGAGATGGTTTGCGTCCTATTTTTTCGAACATAAGGCAGTATTTGCTCAATAGTATCGACGTGATGCAGGTACACACATCTGCCAAGTGGTTGATTAAGTTCCACACCCGCATTTGACTCAATAATCATCCAGCGCTGATGAACATCAGCCTCTACTTTTAACCCAGCAAACAAACTCTCTTTTTGAACTAAAGAATAAGCCGCCTTTTCATCAAAATTTTTTTTGGCGTTTGGTAATATATGCGCATATAAGTTCAGTTTTTCTATCAACGCTAACTTAAATTCTTCATAATGACTTCCCATGTAGTATATATTTTGGGTGGAAAAGCAAGCTTGTTGATCGTAAAAACAAATATCATGAGCCGCACCTGTCGCTGCGGATATCAAGTCAACAGGGTCATCAATAATGCAGAAACTCTTCTTAGAGACAAATTTAATCACGTCAATATAGGGTGGCGCATGTTTTACAGCCCAATTAATCGCATCTTCCCCACCCCACGCGGCAATGACATCCGCATGTTGCATAATTTCTTTTGCGAGTGATATATCACCTTGATGTCGCCAATATATAACAGACAAAGAGCGCGTTATCGGATGATTAGGATCTACATCAACAAAACTTAACGCTAATGCATTAGCTGTAAAAGGATCGGCGGATGAGGTTCTTATAATGCATTGATTCTTTGTTAAAATCGCACGTAATATTGACATTACACCCGATAATGGGACATTGCCAGCCAGCAGATGTACAGACTTACCTTTCGGAAAAGCTCTAATATAACTTTCATCCTGAGGTAACCATTCATCCATGATATGGCGAGAACCAAGTTCATTGTTTACAACATCATAAAGACTACCTTTAGAGCATAAGATCATCGATATCCAGTTGGCCTCTAACTTGGCCATTGCTTCTGAATATCCCATGTATTTTTTTAGGTCACGAATATATGTCCTGCGTCTTGAGTATTCTTCGTTTTTCCATCTTTGCCCTACTGTATAGAGAAAATTAATAATGTTGTGCAACTGTAATTGATTATTCTTATTATAATCAATAATGCTTTTTACTTGAGAATCATTCAATATTGGCAAATGAACACTATTATCACCAAAATTAATGGATTGCACTAAATCATCACTTTCAGGAAATGCTTCGACTTGGCCGTTAATAATGAATGAAATTTTTTTAGTCATATTTGCCATCCATTTAGTAGGGTCACTTCAACTTAAGTTGCTGTTTGACTATCTTACACACTATTTATATCAATTTATATCAATAACTTACTTCTCGTATTTTGGTGTTATTGCAATGTAGATAATAAATGAGTGGTTCATCAACATACTGCCTAACCCAATTTGTCAATACCCGTTAAAATAGCAAACGAAAACTTTCATATCAACAAGATTTGTTAATGAAAAGTTTAAATTAAAATAATCGTGATTTTTTATGCGTGATAATATTCACGTGAACTATCACCCTGTTTATTAATTAATTTGCATATAAATTTTGGCGAATAAGTAATTCTCTTACTGGTATTATTTCGATATTTCTCAGTGAGTCAATAACACTGAAATTACCTATATATTCATAAGCTTCACTAAATATTTCATCCGAAATAGTTAAATAAAATCCCCCAAATAACATTCTGTTCGAAAATTACATTATATTACCGGCAAACAATCTTCGCTCTCCAAATTAAAAAATGTGTTCCCATATCATCAAATATCATATCCAGATATTCTTCTAAGACGATAAGGAAACACATTTACTTCAAAGAATCGACAATAATCAATTGACCGAAGCTTGATTCAATTTAACTATTTTCTTCAGGATTTCAACGTTATTCTTTCCATACCATAAATCCCTCAATATAAAGCTTATCCAGTGAGGTTTTCAAAAACGTCTCTATTGCAACCTCCGGTGACATGATAAGCGGCTGCCCCCTAACATTAAATGAAGTATTCACCAGACAGCCATAACCCGTTATCTTCTGTACCGCTTTCAATAATCGCCAAAAAGTTGCGTTAAAAGTACGTTCCACAAGCTGAATACGTGCCGTTCCATCAGCATGGACAATACCGGAAACCGGCCCTGTCATTTCTGGTTTTACGTCAGCAGTGCAAAGCATATATCGAGTCGGCGGCAGATTTCGCGTCTCAAAAATAATATCGCAGTCCTCATCCAAAATGGCAGGTGCAAATGGACGGAAAGCCTCACGGAATTTTACTGTGCTATTAATTCTATCCTTTATTCTTTCACCTGCTGGCAGAGCTAAAATCGAACGATTGCCAAGTGCTCTTGGGCCAAATTCCATCCGGTCATGGAACCAGGCAATGATTTTATCTTCTGCAATATCTTTAGCCGCAAAAGCAAAATAATCATCATTCAATCCCAAATAACGCCATTTCATTCCCGCATTGCCACCATGTCGGAATAATACATTACGGACTTCATCGGTTGAGAAGCGTGGGCCAAGATAAGGATTAAAACAAGGATCTGCATCATTGTGGTATGCACCAGCCACAAAAAGCGCAGCCCCCAAAGCCGAACCATCATCACCCGATGCCGGTTGGATAAAGACGTTTTCCACCCCATCAAGTTGACAAAGAATTTGGTTTGCTTTGCAGTTTAAGAATGATCCTCCAGCAAAGCAGAGTGACGTTTCACCGGTTTCTTGCAGCCAATAAGTCACTAACTGTTTCAGCAATAGTGTAAATTTCTCCTGTAATCCCGCAGCAAAATCCTGATGAACATCCAGCAAAATATCATCTTCACTTCTCGGTGCAAGACCAAACATATCGGTGAGTTGCGCCATCGCAACAGGGAAACCATATTCCGCATTATCAAACAGTTGTGGTGACCAGTTTATGCATATTGATCCACTATCTGCATCGAATTGGGCCAATTCATTGAAAATATTACTGTATCGCTCAGGGTTACCATAGGCGGCAAGTCCCATGACTTTATATTCATCACTATTAAATACAAAGCCAAGGAACCGGGTACAAATAGAATAAAATACACCTAATGAAGAATTAAGCGACTGGCTGTACAATTTTTTAAATTGCTGGTCTTTAGCAAGATAAACACTCAAGGATTCTATTTCACCCATACCGTCTGAAACGACACAAAGTGCAGATTGGAAACCACTAGGATAAAAGGCCGATGCCGCATGGGCTGAATGATGATCTATCGCTTGAAAGCGTGGTTCAATATTCTCCCACCCAGCTGAAAAGAATTCATCAATCACTGTTTTGCTACTGTAAACACTCTCGAACATTTTTTCGTTCGTCATAAAAAAATGGCGATAGTGATCATAATTAAAACCATGGGCGATAACCTGGATATCATCTTGCGTAAGACCAGCTTCCGCCAAGCAATAGTTAATCGCATTGGCAGGAAACCGTCCCGTACCTTTCTCTCCGGTAAAGCGCTCTTCTGCGGCCGCAGCAACAACTTTTCCATCAATAATCAAACAGGCCGCACTATCTACTCCCTGACAAATACGCTTGTCTAATTTACTCACACCCGGATAATTCTCTCGTACAAAACGTTGAGAATTGGGAAGACCACTGATACCTAATATAATCATCTTCTTTACCTCAAAATTATTATTTTTATTTCATAAAAATCAGACTATGCGCTTTATATGAATAGTCCATTTCGCCTCACGAAAAATAAAATCATCTTATCAAACAAAATAGACGCACACATATTGTGTATCGTCATGGAAGGCCCGGATGAACCAATTTATCGAAAACCACATGATTCGCGTAAATATTGGCATTCTCATTCTTCATTAACTATACCAACATTATCCATATCAACATCACCAATATGAGCATGTCCGGCTTAATAGTTTACAGTTCTATTTATATCAGGATATATATTAAAAAATTATTTTTGCTGATTTATTCAGAAAAATAATTTATAAACGATATAATAGTAAAGATATTTAATAATCAGTTTTAGTCTCTATTCAAAATAGATTAACCACAACCGGAACGATAACCGATAATCACTTTCACATTAAAGCGATTGGCAATATTTATGATGTTGCTATTACCCCATCAATCCTCCATCAATGCGAAGGGTTGTGCCTGTTATATAAGTTGATGCACTCAATGCCCCGACACAAAAACGGGCAATTTCATCAACATCCGCCATTCGTTCTAACGCAATATTTCTGGATAATTCCACTTTTCTCTCCGAAGAAATATGACACAGCATTCCACCATTAACGTATCCCGGCATCACAGTATAAGCCCTGATATTAAAATTCCCATAGTCATTAGCTATGTTTTTTGCCAATGCATTCATAGCCGCTTTTGAACAAGAATAAGCTGTAGCTTCTGTTTCGCCACGCACACCGGCTGTAGACGAAATAAATTGCATCACGCCATTACGATTCTTCAAAAAATGCGGGAGTAAATATTTTGCTACTCTTGCAGCACCGAATAAATTGACATTAAAAACATCATGCCAGCTCTCAATATCCTGAGCATGCAATAAACCATCCAATGACATCGCCGGAGTATAAATAACAGCATCAATACATCTCATCTTTGCAATTGCAATTCCAATTGCTTCTTTTACGCTGCTATCCGACATAACATCCAAATGAATCTCTTCATTATGCGGTTTACGTGAAGTCCCTAAGACTTCATAACCACTCGCTACTGCATGTTTACAAATCGCATTCCCAATTTCACTTGATGAACCAATAATAAGTACCTTACTGTTATATTTATCCATTTAAACATTCCTACCTTATCTAAAAATTATTTTCCAACAGTCAACTCTGCTTTAAATAAAGCATTCAGAATAAATATCATTAAGATAAAAAATATTTTTGACTAATTTAATTCGTCTAATTCCATGAGTCACTCTAAATAATAGGGTTGGTTCTTATATCTGTCAAATTATTAATCTAACATTTAAGAAACATTAAAATGTTGTTCAAGTCACACGCAAAACTAAAGAAAAAATAAATTATGAAATAATTTAACATGGCTAATTTACTACTTGCATAATAAATACAAGTAGTAAATGCACAATCAACTATTTAATTACACAACAATAACAATTACAAATTGTTATCAACCAAGTTAATTCATTATAAAAATAAAATATTATAGTTCCATAATTAACAAAAAACATATAACGTCAAATCTAAGGACATTGATTATATTATTTATGAAATTAGCTTAATAAACCCCACCAATAAGAATAAATACCTAATATAATCTATTTCAATATATTTCCCAGAGATAAGAGCATCATTCTCTCTTTTACTTTTTACTTCCCTGCCGTTAAGCTATTCACATTGAGTTTAATGTATGGCGCTATCGTTTTGAACTAGAAGCATTATTCCTGCAATTTGGATTATAATGACCTTATTGCTTTTTTCTCTTATTTTTTGGTTTATGCACAGATGAAAACTCGTAGAATGAACGGCATACGGCTGTTTAGTGCTGTAATTGATGCTTGCTGGAAAGAACCTTACTCTTTTACCCGTTTAATTAAAGATATGATTGCCGGTATTACTGTCGGTATTATCGCTATCCCACTCGCGATGGCGCTGGCTATCGGCAGTGGTGTCGCACCACAATACGGGCTTTACACCGCCGCTATCGCCGGCATTGTTATCGCGGTAACCGGCGGATCACGCTACAGTGTTTCCGGCCCCACAGCCGCTTTCGTGGTCATTCTCTATCCGGTATCTCAGCAATTTGGCCTGAGTGGTTTGCTCATTGCAACATTAATGTCGGGAATTATTCTGCTGGTGATGGGGTTAGCCCGCTTTGGTAAATTAATAGAGTATATTCCTCTACCGGTGACACTGGGTTTTACTTCTGGGATCGCCATCACTATCGCAACCATGCAGGTAAAAGATTTTTTTGGTCTGCAATTGGAACATGTACCAGAAAGTTATATCGATAAGGTTGCCGCGCTGTTTCAGGCACTGCCAACGCTGCATTTAAGTGATACGCTGATTGGCCTGGCGACGCTTTCAGTTCTGATTTACTGGCCTAAGCTTGGGCTGAAATTACCCGGACATCTTCCAGCCTTGATCGCGGGAACCGCCGTGATGGGGATCATGAATTTATTTGGTCAGGATGTTGTGACTATCGGTTCTGAATTCAGTTATATATTGAATGATGGTACGCAAGGTCAAGGTATCCCGCCTATCCTTCCTCAATTCGTTTTACCGTGGCGTTTACCCGATATGGGTTCTCATCACGTTGATATCAGTTGGGCAACAGTTTCAGCTTTATTGCCTGCGGCCTTTTCAATGGCAATGTTGGGTGCTATTGAATCACTGCTTTGCGCCGTGGTTTTGGATGGTATGACAGGTAAAAAGCACCACTCAAACAGTGAATTAATTGGTCAGGGGTTGGGAAATATCGCTGTACCGTTCTTCGGTGGTATTACAGCTACCGCTGCCATTGCCCGATCAGCAGCAAACATCAGAGCCGGCGCAACGTCACCTGTTTCCGCCATTGTTCACTCTCTGCTGGTGTTATTAACTTTACTGGCATTGGCGCCAATGCTCTCCTATCTTCCGCTAGCCGCCATGTCCGCCCTGTTGCTCATGGTCGCCTGGAATATGAGCGAGATACATAAAGTTATCGATCTGATCCGCCGTGCGCCAAGGGATGACATTATTGTGTTGGTTCTTTGCATGTCGCTCACGGTGCTGTTTGATATGGTCATCGCTATTACGATCGGTATCGTGTTAGCCTCACTGCTGTTTATGCGTCGAATCGCCAATATGACCCGCATCAGCCAATTGCCACAAACAAATGGGGATAAAGATCTGTTGGTTGTGCGTATCAATGGCCCGTTATTCTTCGCTGCGGCTGAACGTATCTTTACAGAATTAAAGGAAGCAAGCGCAGGTTATCAGACGATCCTCATGCAATGGGATGCCGTTCCTGTATTGGATGCAGGTGGGCTGCACGCTTTTCAGCGCTTTATTGATGAAGTGGGTAAGGATAAATATATTGCTGTTTGCGATATTCCCTTTCAGCCTTTAAAAACACTGGCCAGAGCCAAAGTTCAATTGGTTGAAAATCATCTCAGTTTCCATGCAACATTGCCACGGGCAATGGAAGAATTGAATTTCAATTGAAAAATGGATGACTGAAACCACTAGAAATAAGAGTTTAGCCAGCCTGTTACCAATAATGGCGCTGTAAACCAGCGCCAAACACATTCATCATGTGATATCACCAGATTATTTACTGGTATCCAGTTGAGAGAAGTTTTTCACCACGTCATCAATCGCTTTCATCTGGATCAGGAATGGCTCAAGCTTTGCCAACGGCAATGCTGACGGGCCATCACACATCGCATTTACCGGATCGGGATGAGCTTCAAGGAACAAGCCGGCAATACCGACAGCCATTCCCGCACGCGCCAGTTCAGCAACCTGAGCACGACGACCACCAGACGCGGCACCAAACGGATCACGGCATTGCAGTGAATGAGTCACATCAAAAATCACAGGATGCCCCCCCGTGGCCTGGACCATGACATTGAAACCCAGCATATCCACAACCAAATTGTCATAACCAAAGTTGCTGCCACGATCACACAAGATCACCTGATCGTTGCCGCCTTCTTTGAATTTTTCAACAATATTCCCCATCTGGGCTGGGCTGATAAATTGTGGCTTTTTAACGTTAATCACCGCGCCGGTACGGGCCATTGCCTCAACCAAATCAGTCTGACGCGCCAGAAATGCCGGAAGTTGGATCACATCAACCACTTCCGCCACCGCCTGTGCCTGTACCGGCTCATGCACGTCAGTAATAATTTTCACACCAAAAGTTTGTTTCAGCTCCTGAAAAATCTTCATTCCCTCTTCCAGCCCAGGGCCACGGTAAGAGTGAATTGATGAGCGGTTTGCTTTATCAAAGGACGCTTTGAAAACATAAGGAATGCCCAGTTTTTGTGTCACTGTCACATAGTGCTCACAAATACTCATGGCCAAATCCCGTGACTCAAGGACATTCATACCACCAAAGAGAACAAACGGCAGATCGTTAGCGACCTTGATATCACCAATATTAACCACTTTCTGTTGCATACTTATACCTTCTGTTAAGGGCAAATAAATTAACCAGATAAATCAGTGCAGAGCAATATCAGTGCAACACAACATATTGCTGCTCAATGGAGTATATCTGCATTCTGATCATTTCTACGACCGGATCTTCCGGGCAATGCTCGACAAAATAATTTAAATCAGAAACTGCAATATGATTACAATCAAGCTCGGCGTAAATAAGCCCTCTATCACGTATTTCATATGGGTCATCGGGATCAAACATCAGAACGGCTTCACTGGCTTTCAGCGCCAACTCCAACTGCCCTTCTTCCATTAACGCGATTTTTATGGTCTCCAGCACTTTGCGTATCATGCTGATATTATCAGCTTCCTGCAAATCATCCGCTGTCAATTCAGCTGTCTGGCTGATATTACCTTTTAGCCACACATCAAGTATATATTCACTCAGCACTTCACCATTGGTTGGATTAATAAACCTCACCGGTTTATCCGGGCAATCAATACGCAGAATCAATTGTGTCGGAAAAACAACCGGCATAAAGGGCAGTTCTAAAGCCTGAGCAATATGGATAAGAATGATGCCTAAAACAGCAGGAGAACCTTGGCGGGTTTGCAGTACTTTATCCAACCACAATGTATCTGACTGACAATAAACACCACTGGCACCGCCGAATTTCCAGTTCTGGTAAAACAGCTTGAGTAATTTTTCCAGCTGTTCCTCTCTATTCATTTGTGGAGATATTTCACGCCTGGCTTCATCAGTCAATACCTGAAGCTGCATCTCTACTGAGTTCTGAGGAAAGTCGGAGCGAATGGCTCCGGATATTAACAGAATACCGCTACTTAAAGATGCGTTATTAAATTCATAATCAGCTATGGCTTTCATCACTTTTCCACTGACCCAGTGTTATTCGCTCATTACCGCCATAATCCTGAAAAGTAGCCACCTGCTGATAACCACTCTCAGAAAACAGGCTTCTTACAACGTCTCCCTGTTTCCAACCATGCTCCAGCAACAACCATCCATCAGGTAACAGAAAATTACGCGACAAATTAATAATTGTATTTAGATCGGCCGTTCCCTGTTCTGCCGCAATTAATGCACTCTCCGGTTCAAATCGCACATCACCTTGAAACAGATGTGGATCGGCTTCATCAATGTAAGGCGGATTACTCACAATCATAGCAAATTGTTGATTATTCAACGAAGAGAACCAATTGCTTTGCAGAAAATCCACATTTTGTATTTTCAGTTTTTCAGCGTTACCCTGCGCCAAAATAACCGCATCAGGATTGATATCAACCCCAGTAATCTGGCAATCGGGGCGCTCACTGGCAATCGCCAGCGCAATCGCACCGGTTCCGGTTCCCAAATCCAGAATGTGACAAGGTGCCGGTGCAAGCCGTTCAAGCGCTTTTTCAACCAGACACTCCGTGTCAGGTCGCGGGATCAATGTGGCAGGCGAAACATTTAATGGCAACGACCAGAATTCACGTTCGCCGATAATGTAAGCAATAGGTTCACCTTTTACCCGGCGAGCCAGTAACGTTTCAAGCTGGCTGAACTGCTCTGAACAGAGTTGCGTTTCCCCAAATGCCAATAGGTAAGTTCGGGAATGGCGAGTGACGAGCCCCAACAAAATCTCCGCATCCCGTTTAGGGCTGTCACTGGCTGATAACTGTATTGTGGCTTGTTTAAGCCAGGAGTGATAATCCATCAATCCTGCTCTGACAACGCTGATAATTGATCGGCCTGATATTCATTAACGATCGGCTGAACAAGCATATCCAGTTTGCCTTCCATCACTTCATCAAGACGGTACAAGGTCAAGTTAATACGATGATCCGTCACCCGTCCTTGCGGGAAGTTGTAAGTACGATTGCGATCTGAACGATCACCGGAACCCAGCAAGTTACGGCGCTCCGAGGCTTCTGCTTCCTGGCGCTTACGCACCTCAGCAGCACGAATACGCGCGGCCAATACCGACATCGCTTTCGCTTTGTTTTTATGCTGAGAACGCTCATCCTGACACTCAACGACAATACCGGTTGGAATATGCGTGATACGGATAGCTGAATCCGTAGTGTTGACGTGCTGACCACCGGCACCAGACGAACGGAACGTATCAATACGCAAATCACTTGGGCTGATTTCTGGCAATTCTGCTTCTGGAATCTCCGGCAAAACCGCAACGGTACAGGCAGAAGTGTGAATGCGCCCTTGCGATTCAGTTTCCGGTACACGCTGAACACGATGACCACCAGATTCAAATTTCAGATGACCATAAACCTGTTCGCCGGAAATTTTAGCGATAATTTCTTTATAACCACCATGCTCACCATCATTGGCGCTCATCACCTCAACTTTCCAACGACGGGATTCAGCATAACGGCTGTACATACGAAACAGATCCCCGGCAAAAATAGCCGCTTCATCACCCCCAGTTCCGGCGCGAACTTCAAGAAAACAGTTGCGTTCATCATCAGGATCTTTTGGTAGCAGCAACAATTGCAACTGCTGCTCTAACTCCTCATTACGAACCTTAGCGTCCTTGATCTCTTCCTGTGCCATTTCCCGCATTTCAAGGTCATCAAGCATTATTTCAGCGGCCTTAAGGTCATCCTGCACCGTACGCCAGACCTTAAAACAATTCGTCACATCGGTCAGTTGAGCATACTCCCGTGACAAAGCACGGAAACGTTCCTGATCAGCAATCACATCAGCATCGCTGAGGTGAGCCAAAACTTCTTCGTGACGTTCTTGTAATGCTTCCAATTTAGCAACAATAGAAGGCTTCATTCGTGATTTCAGACCCTATTCCGAGATATGGTTAATTATGTTTCAGCCCCAGGCTGTCACGTAATAAATTAAGACGCTCCAGATCACCATCGCTGGCAGCCTGCTGGAGTGATTTGGTAGGTGCATGCATCAGACGATTCGTCAATTGATGAGTTAATTGATTTATTGTCTGTTCTACGTCAGCCCCCTGGTTGATAGCAGCCAGCGCTTTAGCGGTCATTTCAACCCGCATCTGTTCTGCCTGAGCACGATATTCACGGATTGAGTTGACTGCGCCTTGTGAACGCAACCAGTCCATAAAATAACCGCTTTCCTGCTGAACAATATATTCAGCCTGAACAGCCGCCGCTTTGCGCTGTGCAAGATTGCGCTGAATAATTGCCTGCAAATCATCAACACTGTAGAGATAGACGTTATTCAATTTTTCCACATCAGGCTCTACATCGCGGGGAACTGCGATATCAACGAGCAACATCGGTTGGTTACGGCGTAACTTTAATGCACGTTCAACCATGCCTTTACCAATAATAGGCAAAGGGCTGGCGGTTGAACTGATGACAATATCAGCTTCGGCTAAACGTGTATCAATGTCAGGCAAAGTGATCACTTCCGCCTGAACTTCGTCAGCCAATACCTGCGCCTTCTCTCTCGTTCTGTTAGCAATCATCATATGGTGCACCCGATGCTCTTTCAGATGGCGGGCAACCAGTTCAATGGTTTCCCCTGCACCAACCAGCAAAATATTCAGTTCAGAAAGTGTTTCAAAAATCTGCCGCGCCAGGGTACACGCCGCAAAAGCAACGGAAACCGCATTTGAACCAATCTCTGTTTCAGTCCTGACGCGCTTGGCGACAGAAAATGATTTTTGAAACAATCGCTCCAACTCACTCGATAAAGAATGGCTGTCCTGCGACTCGGCAAATGCTCTCTTCACTTGCCCAAGGATCTGAGGTTCCCCAAGTACCAACGAATCCAACCCACTCGCTACTCTCATCAAGTGACTGACAGCTTCATTATCATGATGCCAGTAAATACTGGATTTTAGATCCCTGGGATTAAGCTGGTGGTATTCACACAGCCAGTTAATCAATTGTTCATACAGATTATCCTGCTGTTCTACACTGAGATAAAGCTCTGTACGGTTACACGTTGACAATACCACTCCCCCCCTCACCAGGGGTTGCTGGAGAAGGTTGTCGAGTGCTTCACTGATAGTGTCCGGTGAAAAAGTCACCCGTTCACGCAGGGATACAGGAGCGGTTTTATGGTTGATACCAAGTGCTAACAAAGTCATATTGAATTATCAGCAGGAAGGCAATTCATCGTAAAAAACATCTTGTTTTGATGAAATCATCACCCTTAATAAGGACTCTTAATTAGCTGTGCATTCTACTTGATACCTCCGTTCAATAAAAGACGCTCAACCACGTCTGATATCATTATTCAGGATATTTTTTGAGATTTAACTGGATTAATGCGCCATTCTTCACTATTAAGTGGTGTAAAAGTTTTCATGTTATTAATCAGAGATTGCCAATGAAGCCAATGCAAAAATTATCACTATTCCGTCTGCTGCCACTCTCTTGCGTGCTGTTGACCGCCTGTACATTAACGCAACCCGGTGGATACAGTTCGGCAGATTCCCCTCAGTGGCGGGCACACACACAACAACTACAGCAATTGAACCAATACCAGACCCGTGGATCTTTTGCCTATTTGGCTAATGAAAAGAAAGTTTATGCCCGCTTTTTCTGGCAACAATATAACCCTGAGCGCTACCGTTTATTATTGACAAACCCACTGGGCAGCACTGAATTAGAGCTGATCGTTCAGCCCGGTATGACGCAATTAACCGATAACCAGGGTAAAAAATATTTCAGTGATAATCCTGAAGAGATCATTTATCAACTCACCGATATGGATATTCCACTGGATAATCTGCGACATTGGATAACCGGTCTTCCTGGTGACGCAAAAGACTTCAAGCTGGATGCTAACTATCTGTTGAAAACTTTAAACTATCAACAACATGGCGCAACATGGCAGGTTAATTATCAATCTTACGATACTGCCACAACCCCCTCTCTTCCTGACCGTCTTGAACTGACTCAGGGCGATCGCCGCATTAAGCTGAAAATGGATAACTGGACCACAAAATAATGACGCTGACCTGGCCTTCACCCGCAAAACTTAACCTGTTTCTCTATATCACCGGTCGCCGCGCTGATGGTTATCACCAGTTACAAACCTTGTTTCAGTTTCTGGATTATGGTGATGAAATTACCATCACCCCACGTCAGGATAATGAAATCCGTTTACTGACGCCGGTAGAAGGCGTAGAGCATGATAATAACCTAATTGTTCGCGCGGCACGTCTGTTGCAATCCTACAGCCATCAACACGGTACCGGCATTACTCATCAAGGTGCAGATATCTGTATCAACAAGCGTCTGCCTATGGGCGGTGGGTTAGGCGGAGGTTCATCGAATGCCGCTACCGTACTGGTAGCCCTGAATGACCACTGGCAAACCAGCCTCACAGACGAGACACTGGCAACCCTCGGCGTCAGCCTTGGTGCTGATGTGCCAGTCTTTATTAAAGGCCACGCCGCATTTGCAGAAGGTATTGGTGAAATCCTGCACATAGCAAAGCCAGAAGAGAAGTGGTATCTGGTTGCTCACCCTGGGATTGAGATCCCAACTCTGCGTGTCTTCACAGATCCGGAATTAAAACGTGATACACCAATTCGCTCTCTGGCCGCATTATTACAGGCTCCGTACGCAAATGATTGCGAATCTCTTGTAAGAAAACGTTTTCGTAAGGTTGAACAGCTTCTTTCATGGCTGCTAGAATACGCGCCGTCACGCCTGACAGGGACCGGTGCATGTGTATTCGGTGAATTCGAATCAGAAGCATCGGCCCGTAAGGTGTTAAATCAAGCCCCTGAGTGGTTGCATGGTTTTGTTGCGCGTGGCGTCAACAATTCACCTTTGCACAGTTTCCGCTCTGGGATACCCGGTTATTGAACCAATGAATAGATACCGTTCATCTGAGCATTGGTCAACAATATCTCTCTGGACGCAAGCCTGAGGTTTTTCTCGTGCCCGATATGAAGCTTTTTGCTGGTAACGCCATCCCGGAACTAGCACAACGTGTTGCCAACCGCCTGTACACCAATCTTGGAGACGCTGCTGTCGGTCGTTTCAGCGACGGTGAAGTCAGCGTACAAATTAACGAAAATGTACGCGGTGGTGATATTTTCATCATCCAGTCCACTTGTGCACCGACCAACGACAACTTAATGGAATTGGTCGTTATGGTTGATGCACTGCGCCGTGCCTCCGCCGGACGTATTACCGCAGTCATCCCTTACTTCGGTTATGCCCGTCAGGACCGCCGGGTCCGTTCAGCCCGTGTGCCGATTACCGCAAAAGTTGTCGCAGACTTCCTGTCCAGTGTCGGCGTAGACCGCGTACTGACAGTTGATCTGCATGCTGAACAGATCCAAGGTTTCTTTGACGTTCCGGTTGATAACGTATTTGGCAGCCCGATTCTGCTGGAAGATATGTTGCAGCAAGAATTGGAAAACCCTATCGTCGTTTCCCCGGATATTGGTGGTGTAGTCCGCGCCCGCGCTATCGCTAAACTGCTGAATGACACAGATATGGCTATCATTGATAAACGCCGGCCACGCGCTAACGTTTCTCAGGTGATGCACATCATTGGTGATGTTGCTGGTCGCGACTGCGTACTGGTCGATGACATGATTGATACCGGCGGTACATTATGCAAAGCGGCTGAAGCATTGAAAGAACGTGGAGCCAAACGTGTATTTGCCTATGCAACTCACCCGATTTTCTCCGGCAACGCAGTGGACAACATCAAAAACTCGGTGATTGATGAAGTCATTGTCTGTGACACCATCCCATTGTCTGCTGAGATCAAGGCACTGAACAAGGTTCGCACTCTGACTTTATCCGGTATGTTAGCTGAAGCGATCCGCCGCATCAGTAATGAAGAGTCAATCTCTGCAATGTTTGAACACTAAGTTTCATCCATAATCGCCTTATAAGAAAAAACCCGTTGTCAAAAGCTTCAACGGGTTTTTTGCTTATCCAGAGACATAATAATATATCCCCATTAGCAAAAATTCTAACTAACACTGTTTTTGTTATGGATACCGATGATCACCACGACGATAACGCTCATCGTAATTTTTCAACCACCAGTAACGATCTGCCACACCTTCCCGGCCTCCCACACCGGCACCAGCTAACCAAACAAGAGCACCAATAAAAACTCCCAATAGCGCTGCTTCAGATAAAAATTCAGGCCAGCCAAAACCGAAGATATGGGGCAGTAATGTATAAGCCAGGCTGCTAACGATAGTCAACATACCAACACCCATTAATACATTACCAACTATGAAGGCACTCTGACGTTTCATACGTTACCTCCAACACACTTCGTGAACACTAAGAACTTAAAATCAGAAAGCTTATGTTTACTTAACACTATAGAGTATAGCTCTATTTGCTAAAAGGTCATTGCGGACGCGATCACAACTAACAGAGATTTAATCACAATGCCCTATTTATAGTGAGAAATAATATTAAAAAAAATAATGAGTTAGATAACCTGAACTTCATTTAAAAAGAAGTTCAGGTTTTAGCTGTCATATTGATATATAACAAAACTCGGCTATCAGGGATGTCGCATAACTCACCATCGTTGTAATACTGCTAGATATCCAAAGTATGTCGAATTTTGAGGAATATTATCAAGATTATTCATTGTAGAAGCTGTATTATTCCCAACAACAACCGGTTTTGTACTAATAACTTCTATACCCTATAGATTTCAAGATGCATCGCGACGGCAAGGGAGCGAATCCCCGGGAGCATAGCGAACTATGTGACCGGGGTGAGCGAGTGCAGCCAACAAAGAGGCAACTTGAAAGATAACGGGTATAAACCGAGATTTTCCACAAATACCTTTTTATCACGAATATCTGCACCATTTTGGTCTATTTAATTGAGCAGCGAGTTTAACTATATCACCATCGTCCAGAATATCATTACCGGAATATGTCGCGATAAAATTAGCCACAACAGATGCTATTGTCGACGATTGACGTAATGCTTTATTGAGCAAATGAACCATAATATTTTTTAGTGGAAAACCAACCTTCAAACTCGGGCTTTCTCCATATTTTTCTTGACTCACTACATTAGCATTATTACTAATGGAAAAAGCTTTAAAATCATTATTGTGACTCATACACCCTCCAAAATAAAATAATATTATTTCATAAATAGCATATTAAATTATTGTAAAAATCACCCCCAAAACTTCATTTCAATTATAGTCTAGCTTAGAAAAAGAATAATGGAATGTTGTTACAACTTAAATCACCAACTTAATGTTTCCTCACTTGCTATTACAATTGCGAAAATTATTAAATTAATTTTTACAATTTTACATAATGAAAATAACTTATTGATCGATAACCATCAGTAATCACTTAAAAGAAAGATCAATCAAACGGAACTTTGTACTCGTCGCACCTGACAGGTAAACTACCCCTCTTTGTTGTTTTTACTGTTAAAAGTGAAGAAGAATAGTGAGTAACATAAAATTAATTGTCGGTCTGGCGAATCCTGGTGCTGAATATGCCCAAACCCGGCACAACGCCGGGGCCTGGTACCTCGACCTGCTGGCGCGGAGCCACAATCAGCCATTGAAAGAAGAGAGTAAATTTTTCGGTTACACCACCCGGATTAATATATGCGGCCATGATGTTCGTCTGTTAGTCCCTACAACATTTATGAATCTCAGCGGTAAATCTGTCGCGGCCCTCGCCTCCTTCTACCGTATCCAACCAGATGAAATTCTGGTGGCACATGATGAACTCGATTTACCGCCGGGAGTGGCAAAAATGAAGCTGGGCGGAAGTCATGGCGGCCATAATGGTTTGAAAGATATCCAAAACAAATTTGGCAATAATCCTAACTTCTATCGCTTACGTATTGGTATCGGTCACCCAGGCGATAAAAATAAAGTTGTTGGTTTTGTATTGGGAAAACCACCAGCCAGTGAACAAAAACTGATTGATGACGCGATTGATGAAGCACTGCGCTGCACTGATATTCTGATGAAACAAGATATGGATAAAGCGATCAACCGATTGCACAGCTTCAAAGCCAGTGCCTGACGACACAGAATAGATAAATCCTATTTGCGGGATCGTGATAGCTCGCCATTCCGTGTATAATGGCGCCAATTTTTTTCTGATTTATCGAAAAGGCTACCCCAGTCTTTTGATTTATAAGTAATTTAAGGTGAAAATTTATGGGATTCAAATGCGGTATCGTTGGCTTGCCTAACGTCGGAAAATCAACATTATTCAATGCGCTGACCAAAGCAGGTATCGAAGCAGCAAACTTCCCGTTCTGCACCATTGAACCAAATACCGGTGTAGTACCTATGCCCGATCCACGGCTTGAGCAACTGGCGCAAATTGTAAAACCTCAACGTATCCTACCGACCACAATGGAATTCGTCGATATTGCCGGTCTGGTGAAAGGCGCATCAAAAGGTGAAGGTCTGGGCAACCAATTTCTGACTAATATTCGTGAAACGGAAGCTATCGGCCATGTTGTGCGTTGCTTCGTTAACGACAATATCATTCACGTTTCCGGTCAGGTTGACCCTGCCGCTGATATTGAGATCATCAATACAGAACTGGCACTTTCCGATCTGGATACTTGTGAGCGAGCCATTCATCGCGTCCAGAAAAAAGCCAAAGGTGGCGATAAAGATGCCAAAGCTGAACTGGAAGCATTGGAAAAATGCCTGCCACATCTGGAACAAGCCGGTATGTTGCGGGCATTGGACCTCAGCGCTGAAGAAAAAGCCGCTATCCGCTATTTGAGTTTCCTGACGCTGAAACCCACGATGTACATTGCTAACGTCAACGAAGAGGGTTTTGAAAATAATCCTCATCTGGATATTGTTCGTGCAATCGCAGAACAAGAGGGATCGGTGGTCGTCCCTGTTTGTGCTGCGGTAGAATCCGATATCGCAGAGCTGGAAGATGACGAACGCGAAGAGTTTATGGCTGAACTTGGTCTGGAAGAACCTGGTTTAAACCGCGTTATCCGCGCTGGTTATCAGTTATTGAATCTGCAAACTTACTTCACCGCCGGTGTGAAAGAAGTCCGGGCATGGACAATCCCTGTAGGCGCAACCGCACCGCAGGCTGCCGGTAAGATCCACACTGATTTCGAAAAAGGTTTTATCCGTGCGCAAACTATCGCTTTTGAAGATTTCATCACTTATAAAGGCGAACAAGGCGCAAAAGAAGCCGGTAAAATGCGTTCAGAAGGTAAGGAGTATATCGTTAAAGATGGCGATGTGATGAACTTCTTGTTTAATGTCTAAATATTTTTTTCTGTCTCATGACATCTCACGATGTTTCATGAGGATCAGAAAAACACTTAAAATCCACGCAGTTGCGTGGATTTTTATTTTCAATCTTCGATTAGCCCACCTTTCACCGGCAGGCCAATAGTGTAATCCCTCTTTCACGGACATCAGTGTTGGCGGGCAGTTTTCGCGTGTCAGTAACCAATCAACCGTAACCAGCAACTCAATTGTAGCTTGACGGCGTCGGTGTAACAAACCATCCCTTCCAGCAACGCAATCGGACGATGCTGATGAATAAGTGCCTTAATCCCCTTATCACAATTAATTGAATGCAAATTTTGCTTACTAAATGGAAAGTCTGCCTGAAATCCATCACTGTTGAACTTATCCAAATTTAATTTAAAGCCTTCTGTTATTCCAGAAGGCTCTTGAAATTTCGTCATTATCGCCATCCTACCTTTCATCTCTAATAACAATAAAACAAAATGAATCAAACTAAAAAAATATTTCAACCAAGAAGTTAATATAATTAACAACAATCCTTATTTGTAATTATTCATTTCAAATAAATATAAACAAAAAACAAACAAATATACAATTGATAGTAAAATAAATTATTAGCAGATATAAATGCATTATCCATCTGTATAATAAAGAGTTATTTTTATAATAATACTCTAAAAACAAATTTTATGATAATAAACTTTACATACTGTATTTTTAAACTATTATGGAAATATCATAGATGCAATTTCTATACAATGGACATAGATATTACCGGTTTTTAGAAAAAACATTTATTACACAAAATAAAACCATATCTTATTGATCTAAAATAAATTATATTTCCTGAAGACAGAATTAACCTGGATTAAAAATAAATATTCAATAGTTAATTAGATAAACTTATAAGGAAAATAATCATGAAGAATATATTAACCAGCTCTGACTATGAATTTAAAAAGGCTCAAAAGTGGCTGGAGTATATTAAACAAGGAAAACTAAGATACCTGAAAACACAGGAATATCCCGATAACATTTTTTCTCATTCCGCGGCACCTGAAAATCTTTCTGATGTGCAAAGCCCAGCCAGTATAGCAGCAACAAATGAATACTCAATATTTACAAAGAAATCTACTACATCATATAAATACCCAGTAAGCGTCACTGAGGGTTTGCAAACTATCATTAACTTATGTCGGATAGCTGCAGGTTATGACCCTTTAAAGCCTGAAGGTAATGGCAATGCGCAGAAGTTTATTGCATTCACAAAAGAAATAACGAATGTTCCATTTCTCTCTTTACTGTGGGCAGACTCAAGTATTGTGATTCAACAAAGCCATAATACCGATATCCTAATCGATTCTTTTGTTCAAGTCTTTAGAGGTCTATCTCCTCAGGATAAAATTACAATCAAAACCTATCTAAAAGCGCTGGCTAATACTGCTTTATCATATGCTGATGAAAAAGAAAGACAATCTAATTTCGTACAATACGCTCTTACTAAACCCCCAAATGGCGCTTCACTTATATTGTATTCCTCTGTGTTAACAATACAGAGAGTGAATAATAAAGGTACTATAAAATTCACATCTAGTTATAAACTTTCACAGGCAGAATATAATCTCAGTCAAGCATCATGGGAAAATGTAAGACCAACATTCGAGAAAGAAAATAAAATATCAATCGAATATTTAATTGATTGTATGACAACCAGACTAAAAACATAAATTAAAATATTTCTATAAGCAGATTAGTTGATCCAGATCAACGAAATTATTACAAATATATTTCGAGAGTATTTTAAATAAATTCCCAATGTTAATCATGGTTATCATATAAAATGACTAATTTCCAATAAAAAAATATAACGATGATATAATAAAAGAGATATATCATCAGAATATATGAAAATTACACATAAACAATCATTTATCAATGAGAAATAAATTAAATTACATACTATCCATCATCAATATTTTATAATGAAAAGCGTTCACTTATAGATATAATTGGCTCATAGAAAAGTGTGTTTATTAGTCGTTTAAAATCTATTAACGAAAGATTTTAAGATAAAACATAAGCTTACATAGGCATTGTTGCAAATAGGACTCAATATTGTTCCCTATTTTCAACAGTATTTTGACATTCAATATCTTGTTTAATAAACCTATAAAGGATAAAAATCATGGAAAATATCTTAAGCAATCCTGATTACGCAGTAAAAAAATCCCAAGAATGGATGGAACATATTGAGAAAGGAGGAACAAGGTTGCTGAAAGATTGGCAACACTCAGATAACATTTTCACAGATACTTCCGATCTTGAAGATTATTCCAAAGTACAAAGTCCAGCTAACGCCGCAGCTACAGAAAATTATACACTACTTGCAAAACAATCTGCTACATCATATAAATATCCGGTAAGCGTTACCGAAGGTCTGCAAACTATAGTCAATATATGTCGTGCAGTTTCAGATTATAATCCTTTAGATCCTGAAGGCAAAGGTAATAAAGAACACTTCTTTGCATTTACAAAAGAATTATCGGGTGTACCGATCCTTTCCTTAATATCAAAAAGCGTACAAAATGTTGTCCAAAAAAGCCGTAATATGGATGTTTTGATCAACTCTTTCCTGGAAAGCTTCCAAGGTTTAACTTATCTGGAGAGAGACCAGATGAGAACCCCCTTGAGACAACTGGCTCTCGCTGCGTTATCATATGCGGGTAAAAAGCAAACTCGATCTAATTTCGTACAAAACGTGCTTGCCACATCGTCAAGAGGTGTATCATGCTTCTTATATTGGTCTGAGTTTTCAATAATCGCTTTAGACGATAATAAAGGCACTATCGAATTCCAATCTACTTACCTTCTACCGCAAGCAGAATATCAACTGAGTTACGAAGCATGGAGAAATGCGCGGCCCGCATTCGAGAAAGCGCAGAAGGAAACATTAGAAGATTGGATTAACAATATGACAACCAGGAAGAAAGAAAAGAAGTAAGGGCACGTTGTATAGAATAAGTTGATATAGTGAAATAACTGACAAAACGGTGTCCGCAAATTCATCGTGGACACCATGATGAATATCTCTGATATAAAACACTTTATTAAAACAAGCAATAAATACAGTAATTACCCCCTTAGTTGGTCCAGTTCTCCACGCGAAGACCAGAAACTCGCTCAAATTCACGCACATTATTGGTGACGATAATCAGTCCTTGGCTTCTGGCATGTCCTGCTATCTGGTTGTCATAAGCCCCAATGCACAAACCATTGCGCTCAAGCTCTGCAATGACTTGACCTGAGTGCACAGCAGCCTTACTATCGAAATTCAGCACCTCCAACCTGGCAGCAAACTCCTCAATTAACTTCATATTGGCCTCTGGATTTCCTGATTTCTCCGCCCCTTTCACCAGTTCCATTAATGTCACAGTACTGATACACAGTTGACCATGATGGCGCAAAAAAGCTTCACGCACCTTCTGGGGCCGGTTATTGAAAGTGTAGATACAGATACAAGTATCAAGCATGTATTTCAGCATCAGAGCCCCTCACGCTCTTGCACTGGCGGCTGCTCACGTTCTGCCATAAAATCGGCAGTCACACCAGGACCGTCAAACCAACTGTCCCAAGACTCACCAGCGGGCGTGATAATACGGGTACGCCCCACAGCCACCACATCAACCCGTTTCACTTCTTCCGGTAGAGCTACAGCTTTGGGAAGTCGGACTGCTTGAGAACGGTTACTTTTAAATACTGTTGTTTGCGCCATAAGATCCTCCTCCATAGGGATATACTTCTTATATATCCATAATAAGCACCAGGAGAAATATGTCAAAGGGATATACCTGATTTTTTCTATTTAAGCACTCTATATGTGGCTTGCTCCTTCCTCTGTAGCGCTTGAACTAAGTTTCACCCTGACCAATGTGTTATAGTTATTATCCACATTCAGCCAATTAAAGTATGGCAAAGATGGCCTAAAGTCTGCATAGCACGTTCCATTTCCTCATTCCAATCAAAAGAGGCATTAAGACGAAAGGCATGGTTAAACTGTTGGCTGGTACAAAACATACTGCCAGGCGCAATACTGATCCCTTCCGCCAACGCCAGTTGATAAAGCCGCTCGGCACTGAACAGTGGCTCAAATTCCAGCCAGAGGAAATACCCGCCTTTCGGGCGATTCACTTTCACTGATGCAGGCATATAGTCACCAATCGCCCGTAGCATTTGGTGTTGACGCTGTTCCAATATACGGCGAAGACGGCGCAAATGTTTATCGTATCCCCCTTCGGCTAGATAATCGGCAATAGCCAGTTGTGTCGGCATGCTGGCAGAAACGGTACTCATCATTTGTAACTGCTGGATTTTTCTGGCGTGCTTTCCTGCCGCGACCCACCCCACCCGGAATCCGGGTGCCAGACATTTAGAAAACGAAGAACAATGCATAAAGTTGCTTTCACTGTCCAACCCTTTCGCCGGTACAGGCCGTTGCTGATCGAAATAGAGTTCACCATACACATCATCTTCAATCAGTACTATTTGGTTACTGTTAAGGATATTCACCAATCGTAATTTATTTTCGGCAGACATCGTTCCGCCCAATGGATTCTGGAAGTGAGTCATTAACCAGCAGGCTTTTACCGGATATTTTTGCAGTACTTCCTCCAACGCATCTAAATCAAGACCGTTTTGCGGATCGGTTTTTATTGCCACCGCTTTTAAGCGTAAACGCTCAATTGCCTGCAAAGCACCATAGAAAGCCGGTGATTCAATGACCACCCAATCACCCGGCTCAGTTACTGACTGCAAACTGAAACTCAATGATTCCATCGCACCGGCGGTAATGACAATTTCATCAGGAGAAACATGAATACCATGCATCGCGTAGCGGCGCGATATGTTACGGCGTAACTTATCGTTACCCGGTGGTAAGTTAGCTAAAGAGCTATGCGGCGCAATTCGCCTGGCGACTGCCGCTAACGCTTTGGTAAGTTTAGGCTGAATCAATAAGGATGGATCCGGGAATGCTGAACCAAAAGGAATAATCGAAGGATCTTTGCACGCTTGTAATACATCAAAAATAGAAGCGCTTATTTCTACGCTTTCGCTCAGATGTAATCGCTTTCCCCCTTTCGCCGCCGCAAATGGTTGTAAACGCTTGGTGACATAATAACCAGACTGAGGCCGGGAAGCGATCCATCCCTGACTTTCCAATAACTGATACGACTGAACAACCGTCATCAAACTCAAACCCGATAATTTCACTGACTCTCTCAGAGAAGGTAATCTATCGCCTACCAGCCAGGTACCATCTTCAATATGTTGCAGAATTTGCCTGGCAAATTGTTCATAACGCGTCATAAGTTCAGACCTCCGTGGAAACTGTTATAGTTAATATACAGAAAATTGTCACTATTATAGTTATTTTTTTCATGCTCTACTTACCCACATACTTTTCCTGCCTTTATTCAAACTAAAATAAGAGGTCACTATGTTTGGTTTAAGTGCCCTGGAACTGGCCAGAATTCAGTTCGCTTTTACTGTCTCCTTTCACATTATCTTTCCAGCAATCACGATTGGGCTGGCGAGTTTTTTAGCGGTACTGGAAGGATTATGGCTAAAAACCCGTCATAGTGATTACAAAGAGTTATATCACTTCTGGTCGAAAATTTTTGCCGTTAACTTCGGCATGGGCGTGGTTTCCGGCCTGGTTATGGCTTATCAATTCGGCACCAACTGGAGTTTTTTCTCCGAGTTTGCCGGTTCGATCACTGGCCCCTTGCTGACTTACGAAGTGCTGACCGCGTTCTTTCTTGAAGCGGGCTTTCTTGGCGTGATGCTATTTGGCTGGAACCGTGTGGGTGAGAAGTTACATTTTTTCGCCACCTGTATGGTTGCGCTAGGTACTCTAATATCCACCTTTTGGATACTGGCCTCCAACAGCTGGATGCAAACCCCACAAGGCCACGAAATTATCAATAATCAGGTCGTCCCCGTCGACTGGCTCGCAGTCATATTCAATCCCTCCTTTCCATACCGTCTGGCTCACATGTGTACTGCGGCATTCCTTGCCTCAGCATTCTTTGTTGCAGCTTCAGCGGCATGGCATTTATTAAAAGGCAATGACTCGACAGCAATGAAAAAAATGCTCTCCATGTCGATGTGGATGATCCTGATTATTGCGCCTTTGCAGGCGTTGATTGGTGATGCTCACGGTCTTAACACACTCAAGCATCAACCCGCTAAAGTCGCGGCAATGGAAGGCCATTGGGAAAATCGTCCCGGCGAAGCGACTCCGCTGATCCTGTTCGGTATTCCTGATATGGAACGGGAAGAGACGCATTATGCCGTGGAGATCCCATATCTCGCCAGCCTGATTTTGACTCACAGCATCGATAAACAGGTTCCTGCTCTTAAAGAGTTTCCACCGGAAGACAGACCAAATGCCCTGATGGTTTTCTGGTCATTCAGAGTGATGGTCGGCCTGGGTATGCTGATGATCATTGCCGGTTGCTGGGGACTCTGGTTACGTTATAAGCAACGGCTTTACCAATCAAAACCCTTCCTGCGTTTTATATTTTTGATGGCACCTTCCGGCCTGATCGCCATTCTTGCCGGCTGGTTTACCACAGAAATAGGCCGTCAACCATGGGTGGTTTATGGTCTGTTACGCACTAAAGACGCTGTATCCGCACACGGTGAAATCCATATGAGCATCAGCCTGTTGCTGTTTATCGTGGTTTATAGCTCGGTATTTGGTGTGGGTTACGCCTATATGATGAAACTTATCCGCAAAGGCCCCAAAAAGGAGTTAGAAAATGGGTATTGATCTGCCGTTAATCTGGTTCATCATCATTGTGTTCAGCACCATGATGTACATTGTCATGGATGGTTTTGATCTTGGGATTGGGCTGCTCTATCCCACGGTTAAAAGCGACAGCGACCGTGATTTAATGATGAACAGTGTCGCCCCCGTCTGGGATGGTAACGAAACCTGGCTGGTACTTGGGGGTGCGGGTTTATTCGGTGCTTTTCCTCTGGCTTATGCCGTTATACTTGATGCACTGACGATTCCCCTGACATTAATGCTATTTGGCCTGATATTCCGTGGCGTCGCCTTTGAGTTTCGTTTTAAATCCGCGCCTGAGCATCGTCATATCTGGGATAAAGCCTTTATCGGTGGTTCTGTGATTGCCACCTTCGTTCAGGGAGTTGTGGTTGGTGCCTTTATTCAGGGGTTCCCTGTTGAAAACCGGGCTTATGCCGGTGGCTATTTTGACTGGTTCTCACCGTTCCCGCTGTTCTGTGGCTTTGGGCTTATCGTTGCTTACACCCTGTTAGGCTGCGGCTGGCTGATTATGAAAACCGAAGGCCATCTGCAACAGGCGATGTACCGTGTAGCCCGCCCACTCATTCTTCTGATGCTAGCTGTCATCGCCATTATCAGTTTGTGGACACCATTAATCCATCCGGCAATTGCGGAACGTTGGTTCAGCTTACCTAATTTATTGTTCTTCCTCCCTGTACCGCTGTTAGTGGTATGGTCGGGCTGGAAACTATTGCGCTCCATCAAACGCAAAACCCATTACACACCGTTTCTATTAGCGCTGTTGCTGGTTTTCCTTGGCTACAGTGGATTGGGCATCAGTATTTGGCCTAACCTGATCCCACCGACAATCAGCTATGAAGCAGCCGCGGCACCACAACAAAGTTTAGGTTTTATGCTGGTTGGCGCCCTGCTGATTATCCCAGCGATCCTGGTTTATACCTATTGGAGCTACTACGTTTTCCGGGGGAAAGTGAACCATGAACAAGGCTACCACTAATCAAAATATCCAACGCCCTTCTGTATGGAAACGGATAGGCTGGATGGCGATAATCTGGCTTTGCAGTGTGATGGCGCTTTTTGCTGTCTCCACACTATTTCGCCTTCTGATGACAGCAGCAGGCATGAAATTAAAGTAATTGTTAACACTATTTAATAATTTGAGCTAAAGTTTTCATCAGTATTGCAGAACGGAATCTTAATCTGATGAAAACAAGTTCAAATAACACTATCTTCAAAAACCAAAAGTTGTTTGTAATCAACTCTATTATAAATTTATTCTTACTTTTTATACTGCTGTTGATTAACAAACCGTCTACTCAAGATTTAATTCTACCGTTACTGATAATGTTAAGCATTACAAATGTGTATTTCCTGATAAAAGTAGTATATAACTCTGTTCCTGTCAAAGAATGGCAACATTCAAGATACAAAGCAGAAATTAACGCCCTGAAACAAAAAAATGGTCATTTGGATTTCCTCTGTCAAAGCCATTTCAAACTACAAAACTGTAAACTTCTTCCTGAAAAGCTACAGGAGATTTTTTCTCATCTCAATCGCCTGATCCCTTTCTGTGAAGCCAAAATCATCCTTTATCCATCGCAACAAGAATATTTCTTCCGCAATCCCCACCAGTGCCCCTATTTCGATATGCCTCTGATTATGAGATGGAATCTGGATGATAATATTGATAACTATGGGACACTCTGGATAAAAACACACAGAAATAGCGATCTGACTCCCGATGAAAAAAGCCTGGTTCAGAATGTGGTTGCCTTAATGACGAATAAACTGTTACGGGAAAACCAAATCCAGTGCCACCATCAGAGTATCCTGGCAGCAGAAAGGGCAGCTATTTCCCGTGAACTCCACGATTCAATTGCCCAATCGCTCTCTTTCCTTAAGATTCAGGTTAATTGCCTGTATATCGGTAGTGATAACTTATCCAAGCAAAGTTTAACCTCACTCAATATGATTAAGGACGAGTTGAATATCGCTTACCGCCAGCTAAGAGAATTATTAGCAACCTTCAGGAACGAACAGCCTCAATGTAATCTGCAAGAATCTTTACAGACGTTGATTAATGAGTTTAACCATCGTCTGGGCTTCAATATTGAATTCAATTACCGTCTGACACATCAGCACATCCCTGACAGTTACTGTAAGCATTTATTACAAATCATCCGGGAGTGTTTAAACAATTGCTACAAGCATTCCAATGCAAACTGGATCAGTATCCGTATTTATCCTATTGATGACAAAATCATTGCTGTTGTCAGTGACAATGGCCGAGGCATCGATCTAAATGCAATTGATAAAAACAGATTTGGACTGGCTATTATGCAAGACAGAGTCACTCTTATCGGTGGACAATTACAGATAAAAAACCGTAAAAATGGTGGTACAGAAATAGAAATTCAGTTATCACTGGATTGAAAAAGACAGATAAATCAAATTACTGGCATCAGTGCAACTTATTGAATGATAATGATTAGCATTTGTGTTAATTACTGTTACACTGCATTTTGCTTTATCAGATCATTACCTTCGATAAATTTTCCAGAGGAATTTTACGTGGCGAATAAAACAATTGAAGAGA
Organism: Photorhabdus stackebrandtii; assembly: GCF_011189495.1. Taxonomy (NCBI): domain Bacteria; kingdom Pseudomonadati; phylum Pseudomonadota; class Gammaproteobacteria; order Enterobacterales; family Morganellaceae; genus Photorhabdus; species Photorhabdus stackebrandtii. The sequence goes on along the minus strand of NZ_PUJV01000008.1, from coordinate 159,399 downwards.
AAAATATTTACCGCCCTGCACCACCGAGGCTTGTTCAGGTAAAAAAAATTTTCGACGTAACCCCCAATATGCGCAGCATTACTTTCGAAAGTGAAAACCTGGACACTTATCCCACTGAATGCGAAGGCGGGCTGGTAAAAATATTTTTACCTCTTCCGGGACAGACCAAACCGATCTTACCCACTCTATCCCCAGAAGGCCCAATATGGCCGGCAAAAGAACTGCGCCCGGTTACCCGTGCTTACACTGTTCGGGCTCTCCGTTCCGAACAAAAAGAGATCGATATTGAGTTCGCACTGCATGACCATGGCGGTCCGGCGGTGGAGTTTGCTCACAGAGCCAAAATCGGTGACTGGATCGGCATCACTAACCCCGGAGGCCCTGATCCACTACTGCCAAAAGTCAGCAACTATTATATGGCCGGCGACCCAAGTTCCCTGCCGGCAATTGCGGCGCTATTGGAAACAATGAAACCAGACGCTGCCGGGCAGGTGATTATCCGTATCGAAAGTGAACAAGATATTCAGAAGTTGAAAAAACCGGCGGGAATAACAATCCACTGGATTACCGGCGGTGTTGAAGTGACTGACAAGATGGTATCCACGTTCAAATCCTGGTCATTACCAACAGAAGATGTCACTTTCTGGCTTGCCGGTGAAGATAAAATGGTAAAAGCGCTTCGTCGCTATGTTCGCCGTGAAAAAGGTTATGAACGCCACCAGCTGTATGCTATCCCTTACTGGAGACATGGCTTTAATGAAGAAGGTTATCACGAGCTGCGCCATGAAGTGATGGATAGCTTTGCGCTATGATTAGTGCATAATTTCGGCCAGTCATAATAGGCAAAAGATCACGCCGGGAGATTTTTTCAGGAATCTTAACGGTGTGATCAATAGGTATACCTGCTTTCCACTTTTGGTTTTTTATTACCCAGCCAGCGATTTGGTGTGCCGAACCAAATCGCTAAATGCAATGCTCAGAAAGAACGCAGAATAGGATGAGTTGTATCACCGGGCTACCTCATAAATTATCGCTCAAGACAGTTGCTTGTATGTATCGCTTATTTCAACAATTGATGACACGATATAATTATTATAAAAATAATAGTTCTACGAAACATATTATAGGTATTCCCAAGAGCATAGATAACTCTGTGACTGGGGTGAGTGAAAGCAGCCAACAAAGAGGCAACTTGAAAGATAACGGGTATATCTAATTCATCACTAACGTATTAGTATATAATAAGAGAAAGACCTTCAGTAATTATTAAATTCATACTAAATAATATCTCTTCGATAAATAAAGTACTTTGACCTTTAGCTAAGGATAAAAAACATGAAAGATAACACTTTATATGATCCTATTGCACATCTTTACGAGAGCTTTTCAGATGCTGCTGCCCATATCAAAGTAGAAATCAGAACTGTCTTCGATCTGGCAGGAGATATACACGGGAAATCAGTATTAGATTTAGCCTGTGGATATGGCCTTTTTAGTCGAGAATACAAAAATCGTGGTGCGTCAAAAGTCATTGGAGTCGATATATCAGATAACATGATAGCAATTGCGAAAAGCAAATCACAACAATACGGTGACGATATCGAATTTCACGTAAGAAATGTCTGCAAGATGGAGTCATTTGGCAAATTTGACATAGTCAATGCAGCCTGGTTATTCTGCCATGCAGAATCTATTGAAGACCTTGAAACTATGTTCCGTGTCATTGCCGCTCATCTCAAGCCTTCAGGTAAACTCATTGCGTATACCGCTGAACCTGATTGTCGATTAGAAAAAGTGAATTATGAAAATTATTGTATAAAAATTCTGAGTAAAGAGCCCGTGAAAGACACAACTCTCGTGAGAGCTGAATTTCTTACCACACCACCCAGCCCTTTCACCATGTATCATTGGAGTCGTGAACAGTATCAAGCGGCTATCCAAAAAGCGGGATTCAAACAATTTAGATGGCAAAAACCAATGCTGTTAAAAAGCGATATTGAGGATTATCCCCTAGGTTTTTGGGATGATTATCAACGAAATTGCCTTGATACAGCTCTTATTTGTCAGTTTTAACAAGATAATCCCCGAGATCCGTTGTCTTTCCTACACAAATCCCTCGATTTTCATCGAGGGATTTCAGACCGCTGACAAACCTCATTCAAAATAATGGGGGTTGTTTTTTCCAGATAGGTTGGTAGGTAAAGCCAGAACAGGCTTTACCCCAATTAGGAAGAGAAGCAATCAAAATGTTCCATTAGCACTCTAATCAATCCTCATCTTCCGTTGGTAAAATAGCGTTGGGCAGAGCGCTAAAGGTTCCCCAATAAAAGGCAATCAAAGACATCACTGCCACTGCAACGATATCCCAGGGTGCAGGAATAATGCCTTTCCCACCAAATGTGCCTAGATAGGACAAAATGATCATGGCACTGTAGAAACCGATCAGCCACAAGGCAGAGATTATCTGTTGGCGCAGGCTCACTTTGCCTGTGGGGACTCTGTTTTTGAATAACAAGTAGATGAAGAACAAGATAATTTGTAATCCGAGCAGCCAGGAAACGGTTTTCCAACCAGACCAGTAAACAATGAAGGCGGAAACAATAAAAGAGAGCGGGCCAATGATGATAAACCCTTTAACATAAAAAGGGCGTTTCATCCCTTTGGCATTACGGCGTAAAGCAGAGGCCGTGACTGGCGCTAATGCGTAGCTCAGGACTAACGCTGCTGAAACAACACTGATAAGTTTTTCCCATGAAGGAAAAGGTAATGTCCAAAAAATAGAAAGAATAAACGTCAACCAGAGTGCAGGACGTGGTATTCCCGATTTTTCATCGATATGGGTAAACACATTAAATAACGTGCCACTTTTTGCCCAGCCATAGATAACACGCGGAGTCGCATTCATATAAATATTCCCAGTGCCGCTTGGAGAGATCACTGCATCACATACCACCAAAAAAGCGAGCCATCCCGCACCGAGTATTAAGGCTATATCACGAAACGGCAGTGAAAAATATTGCCCAATTTGGTTCCAGCCGCCAAAGAGCAGATCAGAGGGTATTCCGCCAAGAAAAGCTAACTGTAATAAAACATAAATGACCGTAGACAGTAAAATAGACAGAATAAGAGCAATAGGGATGGTTTTTTGCGGTTTCTCCACTTCACCGGCAACAGAAATAATTGGCGTCAGGCCAAGATAAGCAAAGATAATACCGCCCGCTGAAACCGCGGCTTCAACACCAGAGATCCCAAACGGGGAGAATCCATGAACTTGCAGATTACTCGGATTAAAATAATTAAAAAGGATAGCAATAACGAGCAGCGGAACGATGAACTTGAAGAGACTAATAATATTGTTGAATTTCGCAAAAGTTTTTACGCTGTTGTAGTTAAGGTAAAAGAAAAATGCTAATAAAATAAATTGAACCAACCAGCCTGCCAGAGTCGGATCACCAGAACCCGGCTGACTGAGAAAAGGGAACCACGCAGCCGCATATTGCCGGGCAGCGACAACTTCAATGGCTATCAGGCTGGAAAACGCAATTAAGGTGATAGAACCCATTAAATATCCCATGAGTTCACCATGAGAAAACATCGGATAACGAATAATGCCACCTGATTTCGGCAGAGCTGCACCCAATTCGCAATACACAATGCCGAGTAAGAGCACAGCGATACCACCAATTACCCAGGAAAAAATCCCTGCTGGCCCGGCAATAACAGACACATGACTGGCAGCAAATAACCAGCCAGAACCAAAAATGGCACCTAATCCGATGAAAGTTAAATCCGTAAGTGTTAACTGTTTCTTAAATTTTCCCTGCCCTGAATTGGATTTCGGCAGTGGAGAGGTTTCATATGGCGCCATAATTATTCGCTCTTTTCTGTTTCTTATTTGATATACGCCAGTAGGGTAATTTCGCGTGACAGTGGCGCAATGTGCATAACTAACAGCAATGCAAGTATTAAACTGATTTACAATGCATCCTTGCTCATCACCCCATTGATTAATCGGGAAATATTTAACGGATTACGGTCTTGCAGTGCTGGGGGAAGTAAGGATTCGGGATAGTTTTGGAAACATACCGGACGCAGAAAACGCCAGATAGCTAATGTGCCAACCGAAGTCCCTCTCGCATCTGAAGTCGCTGGGTAAGGCCCACCATGAACCATGGCATCACAGACTTCAACGCCTGTCGGGTAGCCATTGACAACCACTCTGCCAGCGATGTTCTGTAATCGTCGGCTGAGTTCATACGAATTAGCTAATTCATCGTGTTCACCAATCAAGGTCGCGGTAAGCTGCCCCTGCAAACAGTCAATTGCGCGTAAAAGCTGGTGCTGGCTTTCAGCTTCAATCACAATAACAACAGGACCAAAAACCTCCTCTTGCAGCAGAGCATTTTTATTCAACAACAAAGCAATATCTGCACGATACAGCATCGTAGTTGCCTGATTTTCATGATGTTCACCAGTGGCTAACTGCGTCATTAAGGGTTCATTATCCAGTTGATGAATACCTTCTTGGTAGCTGAGTAATGTGCCTTGGTTTAGCATTGACTGTGCCGGACGAAGAGTGATGTCCTGCGCTAATTGAGCAATAAATCGATCAAATTCTGGTGAACGAATACCCAAAATCATTCCCGGTTTAGTACAAAACTGACCGCAACCTAATGTGAATGAATTTGCCAGTTCTTGGGCAATTTGTTTTCCCCGCTGTATTAAAGCATTTGGCAGCACAATGACCGGGTTGATACTCGACATTTCAGCAAAAACCGGAATAGGTTGTGGTCGCTGCATAGCCATATTGAATAATGCACGCCCACCCGCGAGTGAACCGGTAAAACCAACCGCCTGAATCATTGGGTGTTTGACGAGATCCTCCCCCACACTATTGCCATAAATCAGATTAAATACACCTGCGGGCATTTGTGTGGCGATGACAGCGCGTTCAATGGCTTGCGCGATGATTTCGGTGGTTGCCATATGACCGCTATGTGCTTTGAAAACAACGGAGCAGCCCGCTGCTAATGCTGACGCAGTGTCACCCCCCGCGGTTGAAAAAGCCAAAGGGAAATTACTGGCACCGAAAACTGCAATAGGGCCAAGAGGAATATAGCACTGGCGAATATCAACTCTGGGGAGCGGTTTTCTCTCAGGTTGTGCCGTATCAATGCGGGCAGCATGAATATCACCACGGCGTAACAGCGTGGCAAACAGCCTCATTTGCCCGCTCGTTCTCAACCGTTCGCCCTGAAGTCGGACTGGCGGAAGAGCCGTTTCTTCCGATACAAGGGCAATGAAGTCATTGCCAAGAGCATCGATTTCATCCGCAATTTTATCTAAAAAATCGGCACGTTCTTCTAATGATGTTTGGCTATAACGTGTAAAGGCATCGGCGGCAGCTTGAACAGCAAGATCGACCTCATGTACTGTCGCCTGATAGAACACATAACCTATTGATGAGTTATCCACTGCCCGCCGGCTGTGTAAACAACGTTCTCCCTCTGCTTGCCTGTGACCACCAATAAACTGCATACCTGAATGTGTTATTGACATAGCGATTCCTCCAAGGGGATCAAAATGGGCGCGATGGGTTATTACAGACCTACATCAGGCAATGAAGGACGATTTGCGAGGGCTTTTTCTACAATGGAACGTACTTCAGCCAATGTTTCCCCCTCAAGTGGTAAACGGGGTGGGCGGGTAATCGCGCTGCCACGGCCAACCATTTCTTCACACAGTTTGATGCATTGCACCAAATCAGGACGGAAATCCAGATGCAGCAAAGGCATAAACCAGCGATATAACTCCCTGGCTTCTTCATAACGTTTCTGTTTAGCCAGACGGAATAAGGTCTCCCCTTCCCGAGGAAAAGCATTCGACATACCTGAAATCCAACCTTCTGCGCCCACGGCGACTGACTCTAAAACGACGTCATCCAAACCAGCAAAAAGAATGAAGCGATCACCTGCTTCATTGGGAATATCACTAAAAGGTCGGGTATTGCCTGATGAATCTTTAAACGCAACGATATTTTCGCAATCGGCCAGAGATGTCAGAATTTTTGGCGTAATGTCATTTTTATACAGCAGGGGGTTGTTATATAGCATGATGGGCAAATCAGTAGAGGCAGCAATGGTACGGAAATATGCCCTGCTTTCTTTAAGTGTTGGCGTATAAATCAGTGGTGGCATAACCATCACCCCATTAGCACCTGCCTGGCGGCATTCAGAGACCATTTTGCACGCATTGTCGGTGGTCAGTTCTGCAATACCCGAAAGAACAGGAACTTTCCCAGCAGTCACATCCACCGCGAGTTCAACGATAGCGCGCTTTTCCTCCATGGACAGGGAAGTATTTTCCCCCACGGAGCCATTGACAACTAAACCGGAAACCCCATCTTTAATCAGGTTTGTCATCACTTTATGAGTGGCATCCAAATTAATGGAAAAATCGGGGTTAAATTGGGTTGTTACTGCCGGGAAAACACCATGCCAGTTAACCTTTTTCTTGCTCATAGTCTTATCCTTTGATTGATATTTGACATGCAAATTGTTTTTATTTTGTTAATAAAATGTGACTCATTGGTTTTGACTGAATGATGGCTATTTCGCCAAAAAGAAGCTTGTCACTTTTCGCAGTGAACAATGACGAAATCAGCATAATAGGAATAACAAACTTAAAGCTGAGGGATTGTTACTGGGCCAGATAATTCCTGAAAACATCATGTACACACATATGTATAAACTTACCCAAGCATTACGACCGCCATGACTACCGGAAAGCATTGAAGCCGGACTAACCGGCTTACTTATTACCTCAGCACCTTCGGCTACCCAATAATAAGAGTCTGTGAAGAGTCTTGCCCATTTTTACCTAATACTGCCACTGCAGGTTCTAAAGAATATTTTTGTTCTATTATTATGCTGCTTTCACTACGTAATTAAATGCTATGTTGCGGGAGCGATTTTCATTCGCAGTCGGCACAGTACGAGATGCATCAAACGATAACACTGCAAGTCGATCACGTGCACCTGCTTCACTAATTGACCGATAATCATCTGCACCGTATGGGCCGTATGCACCTGATGTTGCAAATGCTCCAGATACATCGCCTGAAAATATTCTTCCCACCCAGCCTACTGTACGTCCTTCTACTGATGCTGTGATATTTCTAATGGCGTCGCCCTGCGATGATAAAATCCTACGATCACTATCAACACCTCGACCACTATCCCAGCCGCGAATAAACTCTCCTCTTAAATCTGGTAAATTACCATCAGGATAGGCCTTCGCTAATTCCGGAAATTTCGACTTATCAAAAACCGCACCGTTACATTGCAACCACCCAACTGGCGGTATAGCAGTAGGCCAGGGAATAGGAGTACCCACGGGTATGTCGTTGGTTTTACTACTATTAATATCTTCACGCAATGAATTTATTATTTCCTGAACAAGCTTTTGTGTAACCGCCAATGTGTCGCTATTGCCAATTACATTTGTAAGCTGAACAACCCCTTTTTGTGTTAATGAGGCATCGGGAACTTTTATTGTGGTTTTTTGTTCTAAAGCTCTATTTAATTGTGCGGTGAGTTTAGCTATATCCCCATCATCCAAAACATCATCACCAGATTGTGTCGCAATAAAATTAGCCACAACAGCTGATATGGTTGACGATTGACGCAATGCCTTATTTAACATATGAGTGGAAACATCATTTGGTGGAAACCCAGTCAGTAAATCCTTACTTTCTTCATATAACCTCTGACTCACTACATTAGCATTATAACTAATAGAAAAAGCTTTAAAATCATTTTTCTGACTCATATATACTCCTTAAATTAAATAATATTATCGATTTATAGATGACTTATCACAATTCAGTGTATTTCAATAAAATAATAATAAAACACTCTTATAACTCAGAAAGCTGATTATTTTTATATAATCCCAAGAGTAAAAACCTAATATTTCCAACCAAAGATATACTAAATCCATTTATATTTAACATCTAAAATTCATTAAAAAGATATGATTTAAAAATCAATTAATTAAATTTATTATAATAATTAGAAATGACCATTAATATCTAAAGATGATTATAAAAGCGCATTTATTTAATTTAAATGAATTAACCCAATGTCGTGGCAGTAAAACAACAAATTGGACCACAAAAGGATGGATATATCAGGCAAGTGGCAAATGACTCCTGCCCATTGACTGGCGAAAATTACTGGGCGTGATTCCAGTTAACGCCTTAAATTGCCGGGTAAATGCGCTGTGATCAGTATAACCACATTGCAAGGCGACATCGGTGATAGGCAGTTCTGTCGCCAGCAATTCAGACGCTTTTTCAATTCTGATTTTGTGGATCATCTGCCGGGGCGTCAGGTGAAAGATGCGTTTACAGTAACGTTCCAATTGAGCAACCGAGAGATGTGTTAGATTCGTCAGCTCTTCGAGACGAATTGTTCGATCAAAATGTTCACGAATATAATCATCAACGATAGCCAGTTTTTGGTACACGGGATGGTTTTCCTTAACTTCCATCAGATCATGAGAAATTCCCGCCATACCAATAACTTGATTATATTGATTATACAACGGCAATTTATATGTCATGCACCAACCTGTTTTGCGTCCATGATAAAAATGGAGCTCCAGTTGGTTTTGGATAATTACCCCTTGGTGTAATACACGTAAATCTTGTTCGGTGTAACAACTGCCCATCTGAGCAGGAAAGATTTCGGCGGAAGTTTTACCCAGTAGCGAAGAGATCGATTTAAATCCGCAGCGTGTAGCCAGCGTAAGATTCGCAATCAGGTAACGTGCTTTGGTATCTTTGATAAAGAAAACCACACTAGGAATTGCATTCAGCAATGGTGTAATTAAAGCAACCGCATTGAGAATATCTTGCAGGTGACTGGGTTTGTGATTAGCAAGTCCACTACACAGTGTTGATAAAAACTCAATATTACAAACATCATGGTCACTTGTACCAATGCCGTTTTTTTCATTGTGCTGGTATAGGCTGTCATGGGCTATATTCATCATCAATATCTCCAGTCTATTATCATTAAAATAAGATTTTTAACGCGTGTATTTTGTTATTTATCTTGATTAAAAAGATCAAAATAAATATCAAACTCTACGTATCCGCAATATTCAAAAGAACTATTTTATTTTCATGTGATAATTATCACAGAAAATTATTCCGATCGTTCTTATTTATCCATTTAATTTTTAAATCATTATTTTTCATGGTGTTTAAATGATAATTCAGTGATTTTTTCATTGTGCTGATTTCGGCATGTTGCGGTATGAAATGCATCAAGCGGCAAGGGAAATAGTACGCCACCATTTGTTAAAAATACGTTAATTTGGTGGCCTTATGGCAGAGAAAAATGAGTATCAGATTATTCGCGTCATTGATTCACACACAGGTGGAGAACCCACGCGCACCGTAATAGAGGGATTTCCATCTCTTGGCAAAGGAACTGTCGCCAAACAGCGGCAACGCTTTGAAGCCGAATTTGATCACTGGCGCAAAGCTCTCATTCTTGAACCCAAAGGGAATGAGGTGTTGGTCGGCGCACTCTTGTGTCCGCCCGCTGCACCTGACGCAGATATAGGCGTTATCTTCTTTAATAACGCAGGATATTTGGGCATGTGCGGCCATGGTACTATGGGCCTTATTGCCTCCCTCCATCATCTGGGCTGGTTTCAACCTGGCAAATATAAAATTGAGACACCTGTTGGTCTTGTGGAGGCAGTGCTCCACGAGGATAAAACGGTGTCTATTCATAATGTCCTCTCTTATCGTTATCAGAAAAATATCACTGTGAATGTGCCTGGTGTAGGTGATGTCCGCGGGGACATTGCCTGGGGAGGAAATTGGTTTTTTCTGATCAGTCAACATGGTTATTCGTTAACCACCCACCATATCGATGAACTCACGCAATACAGTTGGGCCGTTAGGCAGGCACTGGAACAAGCAGGGATTACTGGCGAAAATGGCGAGTGTATCGACCATATTGAATTGTTTGCTCCTGATAACAATGCTGACAGCCGCAATTTTGTGTTATGTCCGGGGAAAGCCTATGACCGTTCACCATGTGGCACGGGAACAAGTACCAAGTTAGCCTGCCTGGCGGCGGATGGAAAATTGCAGCCTGGTGAGGTTTGGCGACAATCCAGCATTATTGGGAGTGTTTTTGAAGCCCAATATCAATGGGTTGGTCAGAAAATTGCCCCGGTGATCCGGGGAACAGCATATGTTTACGGTGATAACCAATTAATCATTGCGAAGAACGATCCTTTCGTCTGGGGGATCAGCGTATGACCCCACCTCAAATGTCGGACATCATCATCGTTGGCGCAGGTATCATTGGCGCCGCGTGCGCTTATCAACTGATACAGGATGGTTTGAGCGTTGCTGTGATTGATGATGGCGGTAAAGGAGCGACACAGGCAGGAATGGGACATCTGGTGTGTATGGACGATAACCCTGCTGAATTGGCACTGAGTAGTTATTCATTGGATATATGGCGAACATTCACCCCATATATGCCAGAAAATTGTGCATGGCGTGGATGCGGTACACTTTGGCTGGCGGATGCAGAAAATGAAATGGAACTTGCTGAGGAAAAAAGCGCACGTCTTGCTACCTATGGCATTGAGAATACTCTGATGACAGCGACACAGGTTCATCAGATGGAACCTATGGTAAGAACTGGAATAGCGGGTGGTTTATGTGTTCCAGGGGATGGGATTATCTATGCACCGAATGTTGTACACTGGTTTCTTGCTGCCGGTAATGAAAAGATTCAGTTCATTAAAGGGCAAGTACACGCCTTAGAACCTCAAACCGTTGTGTTGCGTGATGGAACAAAATATTGCGCACCGAGAATATTATTGGCAAATGGGTTGTGGAGCATACATCTGTTACCTGAATTACCTATTGTTCCTAAAAAAGGGCAATTAGCAATTACAGATCGTTACCCTACCTGCATCACACATCAATTGGTGGAATTAGGATATAGCGCCAGTGCGCATGCCCCAGATGGTACGTCAACCGCTTTTAACGTCCAGGCCCGCCCTACTGGTCAGCTCTTAATTGGATCCTCACGCCAGTTTCATAACGAAAAACACACTATTGATCTTGCCCTACTGCGTTCTATGCTCCAACGCGCACTTTATTTTTTACCCCAGCTAGGTCAGATGAATATCTTACGTTGCTGGTCCGGCTTTCGTGCTGCAACTCCGGATGGCTTGCCGCTATTGGGACAACATCCCGATTATGAATGGCTATGGCTGGCAGTAGGCCATGAAGGATTAGGGGTGACGACGGCACCGGGCAGCGCCAGAATCATTTCTGCATTGATGCTAAATAGAAAAACAGAGATTGATCCATCACCTTACCAACCTGCTCGTTTTACCCCTATGGCCCGTCAAAAGAGGTTGCCATGACACTCAAAAAACCACCATTTATTGCATTGTTTATTGATGGCGAAATGATCACAGTTCCTGCGGGGATTACGGTTGCAGCGGCACTGGCTTATACCGGTGATGAGCATTGCCGTATGTCTGTATCACATCAATTGAGAGTGCCTTTCTGTGGTATGGGGATCTGCCAGGAATGCCGTTTGATGATTAATGGTCGCCGTCGTATGGCGTGCCAGACCGTTTGTGAAACTGATATGAAAGTTGAGAGGATCTGAATATGGCAACATCACCATCTTCTACGGTACTGCACTGTGATGTGCTGATTATTGGCTCAGGACCTGCGGGATTAGCTACCGCACAGGCTACTGTACAGGGACAGCAATCCGTGATCCTGATTGATGACAATCCCAGAGCCGGCGGGCAAATTTGGCGTCAAGGGCCATTTCATGCATTGCCACCGATGGCAAAACATTATTTATCAGTGCTATCAGCAGATGCATTAATCTATTTACCCGGTTGTAAAGTGGTTGCAGTAGACAACCAATGCGTGATTGCTGAAACAGCAGGTAAGCACCAAATTATTCACTACCAACGCATCATTCTTTGTACCGGAGCCAAAGAAAAAGTACTTCCTTTTCCTGGATGGACATTACCGGGTATCACGGGAGCTGGAGGGTTACAAGCACTGATAAAAAATGGCCTACCTATGACGGGTGAGCGTGTTGTTATTGCGGGTAGCGGCCCGCTTTTGCTTGCAGTTGCAGAAACGGTGAAAAAAACGGGAGGGAACGTAGTTGGTATCATTGAACAAACGCCTTTGCACCGCTTATTTTGGTTTGGCTTGCAACTGATCCATTGGCCAGAAAAATTGCGTCAAGCCATCACTCTCGTACCTCTTAAAAATTATTACAAAAACAGTATGGTGTTGGGAGTGGAAGCCTCAGCAGAAGGAAAGTTAACTGGGGTGTATATCAGCAATAAAGGGCAAAAACAGAAATTATCCTGTACGCGTTTGGCTTGCGGTTTTGGTTTAAGACCAAATACGGAATTAGCGCAATTGTTTGGTTGCTTGCTGGATGAACAAGGGAATATTCAAACAGATGCGTGGCAACAAACGACGATACCTGGTGTCTATGCAGCAGGAGAATGTACCGGTATTGGTGGCAGTGAACTTGCACTTTGTGAAGGATTTGTTGCTGGGTTTGCCGCGAGTGGTAAATACACATTGGCTGAAAAATGGCAGAAAAAACGGATAAAATGGCGGCGTTTTGCCGCAACAGCAGCACAGACGTTTAAATTGAATACAGAGATCATACGAGCACTTACACCCGATACATTGATCTGCCGTTGTGAAGACGTGCGTTTAAAAGAACTTGAACCATTTCAGGATTGGCATAGTGCAAAAATGGCAACACGGTGCGGCATGGGGGCTTGTCAGGGAAAAATCTGTTCCGCCATTCTCCACGATATCAAACATTGGGCAATACCATCCCCTCGCATCCCACTATCGCCTGTTAGCCTTGAAACGCTGACTGCGGAAGTTGATAAAACAACTGATTAATCATGAAGGGGCTTGATCATTTTTAACAAAACGGCGCTGACTCCGTTACAGCCGCACTGCACAAAAAATTTCGTGACATGCATCACATTTTTAAAATTGATCGGATATTAACCAACCAAACAAACAAGACGCAGTAAATTTTTTGTTATATTTTACTGATTAGATATTAAACAGATAAAACTATTCATTATTTGTCTTTACTATCGCTTAGGTCACCAATGGCATAGCAGCCCAGGTTACCGCTTGATGTGCTCAATGAAGGTTTTCAACAAGACTACCAGCAACAGACTGCTAGCAACCTCATTGTCTTCATGTTCTTCCCCAAGGCGGTCTCTTTAACCCCTTGATTATTATGACTACACGCAAAAAACGCCGGACCGAAGGTCTGTGCGTTAAATATCCTCATGAAAAATTTAAGGGGACGTGATGTCATTCCAGAAAAATCAACCCAGGCCATCTGGCGCCAAACACATTGCCGATCGGTTAAAAACGCAAAGCGCCAGCGGCTTACTCTTTACCCTCACTGCCGGTGGATTACCGCCTGTATTGAAATCAATGCAAGCGGCGTCATTGTGCTGGGCCGCAACATCAATATGAACAAGTAACCCGGCCCCCCAAACACCTTAACATGATGATCAGGACCCCACTATGACCCAGGAAACCCGCTTCATCCCGTTTCACTTCAATGCCGGCACAGTGAAGGTGCCCCACGACTGGCAGGATGTTAGCCTGTTAGTCCTCAGCAGCGGCGGGGATCACCCAAATCTGGCCGGTGATCGCCCTGCCGGGGCTGTTGCCGCTGGCGCTGAACCGGGTGTATCGCTCGACCGCGCACTTTTCCGGTCTGTTCGGCGCCAAATGGGCGGGCAGGCTGTTCACCTAGGGTGAATCAGAGTTCTGGACCGTCTCAGCCCGGAAAGAGGAAACCGTCAGCTGCAATCTTCGGTTTTGTGGGCAGTATGAAGATGAAGAAAGTGATTTATTTTATAAAAAGACAGTTAATTACATTCAATTGAAAATCATTAACCATTAATTGAAAGTCGAAAAGAATCCGCACGTAAAAGAATACTCTCCGAACAAATAGGTATTCAAACGCTTTATTACCAGTTATTTAATTGCGTCAGTAAAAATAAAATGAATATAAACCGCGTTTATTAAACGTAATCCTATGATGATTAAACTTAAAAAACTGGTATTAAAAGAGGTAAAAAAACAATTAAAACCTTATACCACTGAAAGCCATCAATTAAAAAAATGACTTTTAATAACCATTTAAATCCTGCCTATCATAAAATTCAGGGCGGGATTGGCTTTATTTACTCTACCCTGCTTAATTTATTTATCCGCGATTCTATATTCCACTTATTCTACATTTTCCTAACTTGCCTAATAATTTAAAAGCGCGAATACCGGCATATTAAAGTTTTTATATCAAGATCAGATTTAAATTAATAAATTCCACTTTTCAAAAGAATAGTTGATGGCATTTAATCGGAAATCATTAACCATTAATATCGGGTTAAAAAGAAATCTGCACTTAATAAAATACTATCCGAACAAATGGGTATTCAAGCGTTTTCTCACCGGTTATTTAACCGTGTCAGTAAAAATAAAAAATGAATATGATGCGCATTCGTAAAACGTAAAAAACAATATCCGATGATGATTAAACTTAACAAAAAACCGGCATTAAAAGAGGTAAAAAAATAATTAAAACTTTATACCACTTAAAACCATTAATTAAAAAAATAACTTTTAATAACTATTTAAATTCTGCCTATCATAAAACTCATGGCGGGATTTATTTTATTTACCCTGCCCTGTTTAAGTCATTTATCCACGATTTTATATTATACTTATTTTACATTTACCTAACTTGCCATGATTATTTAAAATCCCGAATGTTGGAGTATTAAAACTTTTTATATCAAGGACGAATTTAATTCAATAAATGCCACTTTTTAAAAGGACAGTTAATGGCATTCAATCGAAAATCATTAACCGTTAATCGCAAGTTGAAAAGACATCACACGTAAGGGAAGTATATCTGCTTAATTTCTTATAGCTTGACCCTTCATTAACCGACGGATCAGAGGTGTTGTAATGAACGTGCTCAAAATAGCCATGATGACTAACATAGTAAAAATGTTAGGCGGTAAGATCCCCAAATCATAACCAATATTGAGAACAATAAGTTCCATTAAGGCTCTTGTATTCATTGAAATACCAATAGTCGCAGCGATACGGCGATTTTCACCTAATAATCTACTTGCAATGTAGGTCCCCCCAAACTTTGTCACAAATGCCAACAAGCATATCAGTAAACATATAATCCATTCATCAGGTCCACTAAGGGTGCCAATATCTGTACGAAGCCCCGTATACGTAAAAAATATCGGGAGAAAAAATATATGTACCAAACTACCAATACGTTCTTTCCAGAGTGTGACAAACTCTCTATTTTCATGTAATGCTACACCAATAGCAAAGCTACCGATTAGGGCAAAGATCCCCAGATAACTCGTTACAGAAGCAGACAAAAACAAAAAAATAATAATATAAGCCATAACCGTATGGCTGAGTCGCTTTTCTTTTTTTAACTCCGAAGAAAGCCAATAACGCAGTAGTGGTTTAACAATCAAAAATACCAGTATGACATAAACAATAATACCAAATATGTTGAATATAAATTGATCAAACTGATAATTAGAAGCACAGATTGTCGATATAGCACCTAATAATATCCAACCTCCTATATCATCAATTGCTGCTGCTCCGATTATTAACGTCGCTGTCCGTGTGTGAGCCAGCCCCAACTCCATAAAAATCCTTCCCAGAACTGGAATAGCTGTAATCGACAGAGCTAAAGCAAAGAATAATTGGAAAGCGTTCTTATCAGGACGAGGGGTTGTAATAGAATTCCATAACCATTCAGCAGAAAAGAAACCTACCGTAAAGGGCAGAAAAATACCCGTAATGCTTATCACAGCGACTGTAAATCGACTCTTTCTTAGTTTCTCCCCGAACTCAAATTCAAGCCCTATTTCAAACATTAATAAAATCAGTCCAATCTGGGCAATTCCTATGAAAATAGTTGAGCTCTCCTCTGGAAAAATATTCCCCATAAACTCAGGGAATAACGCTCCTGCCACACTTGGACCTAAAACCAAGCCTGCCAATACTTCTCCTGCAACGGCAGTTTGCCCTAAATAAGAGCGACCAATCCAAACAAAAATTCGTGTAACAATAAGAATAACAATTAATTGATATAGTAATTTCAATAAAATATCCTCAGCTGAGTAACCAACAGCCGACGTACTTTCATCTATCAATGAGAAAATTAGCATATTATTTTTTTCATTCATATCAATAAACTCCATTTAATGTTAAATGTAATTAAAGGCCTAATGATATTCATTTACACACAAAATCATTATTGAAGATATAAATAACAATCACATAAAAATAATCTTCACTAAAAATAGTGGTAATGAACCTTTATATAAAAAAATAACTTCCAGCTCTTGCAGTTATAATATTTTACCTCTCAGTTTTTTTAAAATAAACAGGACCTGATTCATATATCAATGCCAAATAAATAAAAATCATTTAGCATTGAAAAACACTCCATATTTTCGCATGTGATGCAGTTATTTTTAGCATTATTACTTTTTATCTATATATGATGACCTCTAATACTTATTTATCTAAAAAAATTTTTAATTTCCGAACAAACCTAGTTTACCCACGGAAAAACATGTTGGAGGAAAATAACACCTGACCATTTACTTTTAAGTTAATTATTTCAGGCAACTTTATAATAGTTGCCTGTATACATCATAATAATAGTCATTATCCCTATAGCATACAGAAGATATTCAATTTATTACCGTCAAGATCTCTAAAATAGGCAGCATAAAAACCATGTTCACCACGAGGGCCAGGTTTTCCTTCATCTGTTGCTCCAAGAGCAATAGCTTTGTTATACACTTGATCGACCTTATCTTGACTGTCAACATTGAGTGCGATCATTCCCCCATTACCCACAGTTGCTGGATTACCATCAAATGGCTTAATAATACACAAATTTGTAACATTAAGATCTGGACCCCAAGCGATAAAAGCCGGCGTTTCAGTCACACGCTGTGCACCGAATTCAGCAAGCAGCTCATCGTAGAATTTAGCTGCGCGGAAAAAATCGTTCGTACCCAATGTGATATAACCAATCATTGTCACTCCCCCATGTTCTATTCTTACAAATATAAAAATTTATTCTATTGGAGATAAACAAAAATCTCAATTAATTACTCAACTTGATAAATTTCTTAATAAAATAGAACAAAGATAAGCTAAATGTAATGCCGAATTAATAAGATCATTATTAGTTTACATCACTCTCTCGTCAGTCATACCATCTTTATCCCACCCAATCTGACTTAAGTCCAACTTGCCGTTTTTACTCATCGGAAACTCTGCAACCATTTCAGTAAAATCCGGCAGCATATAATCAGGAAGATATTCTTTTAATAATCTTCGAATTTCTTTATGCTTAATCTTATCAGTTGCCCAAGCTTGATATACCACGACAATTTTTAAATCGCTTTGTTCTTGTCGATATGTCGTGGCAATAGCATCCTTTACAAAACTTAACTTCCGCATTGCAGACTCAATTTCACCCAATTCAATCCGAAATCCCCTAATTTGGATCTGATTATCTATACGCCCTAAATAACACAACTCTCCATTTTCCATATACCGAGCAAGGTCACCAGTACGGTACAAACATGAAGGTGATTTTTCAAAGGGATTAGGAATGAATTTCTGACGACTTAACTCTGGGCGATTTAAATAGCCATCGGCAACCCCCAAACCCGCAATATATATCTCTCCAACCTGATTTTCTTTTACTGGCTGCCCTGCCTCATTTAATAAGTGAATTATTACTCCTGGTAAAGGTAACCCAATCGGGCTTATATTACTTGCCACATCATCAGGTTGAATCTTATGAAAAGTAACATGAACTGTAGTTTCTGTAATACCATACATATTAATTAATTTAGGCCGCTCATACCCATATTTATTCAGCCATTGTTGAAGGCTTGTAACATTCAACATTTCTCCGCCGAAGATAACATATCGCAGACTAAGAGGTTCTGTTTTATTTGACAGATAATCATCTGTTTGAATAAGCAACCTAAATGCCGTTGGGGTTTGATTCAATACCGTTACTTTTTCACGCACCAGTAACTCATAAAACTTAGGGGGATTTCGGCTGATATGATAAGGAACCAATACCAGCGTTCCCCCTTTTAAAAGGGCTCCCCAAATTTCCCAAACAGAGAAATCAAATGCCATTGAATGAAAACATGTCCAAACATCTTTATCCGAAAAATCAAACAGCATGTCTGTCGCACGAAAAAGATGAATCACATTGTAATGCGCGATTGGTACTCCTTTTGGCATCCCTGTAGAACCAGAGGTATAAATAACATAAGCCCATTGTTCACCCTTAATATCTTTCCTGGGATTCAATGCCAATGAATGTAAAAGTACCGGATAGTCACAATCAAAACAAAAAGCCTCAAGCGAAAAATGAGATAGCGTATTCAAATATAAACTCTTTGTGATAACAATTTCTGGTTTTGCATCATTAAGAATAGACTTTATTCTTTCATCAGCATTATTAATATCAATTGGCAAATAAGCATAACCTGCCTTCAATATCCCTATGATACTGATAACCATTTCAAAGGATGACTCTAAAAAGATACCTATACATTTGCTTCCAGGTTCTTTTCCCAGTAAATAGTGTGCAACTTGATTTGCTCGCTTATTCAGTTCAGCATAACTCATTCTATTATTGTTTAATACCAATGCTGTTCTTTCAGAATAGTATTCAACTATTGATTCAAACCATGAAATCAGCGAAATATTATCAAAATTATGCTTAGCCAATTGTTTATTAAGATCCCCAGAAAAATTCCGAGTAGAACTTAAACCAAGACATTCTGATAATATTTTCTGTTGATGTCTTTCAGACATATTCAGAAAATTTCTTCTTTCCATTTTTAACCCTTTAATGAATTCTAGATACCGAAGAAATAGATAAACTTCATTCCAACATAACTCTCATTACGGAAGCTGTATAACAATTCCTCGGAACTTAAATTTTCAAAAATGGCGCCATTCAACGACAATTTGAAATTATCTCCCAAGCGCCGGCTGCCATTAAATGTCCATGCTCTGGAGCCATAATGAACATCCTGAGTCATACCTAAAAACAAAACCAAGTCTTGTTCATCATTTGCAGAAAACTGAACACCAGTAAAAATATCATTTTCAAAGGGAGTATCTGAAAATTTATTACGAGTGTCTTTCATATACTCCAGGAAGAAAGTCAAATTAGCATTACTTTCAAAAACGCCATAATATGTATATTCCAAACCGCCTGAGTAAACTAAAAATGATGTTTTAGGGCTCGTCGAAAAATGACTGTCTTTTTGCCTGTAAGCCCCTTCCCATTTAACTATCCAACTATCAATGTGCCATTGATATTCCAATCCAATCTGCTGAATTTGTCCATAATAGGGAACAAGCTGATTGTTACTGTTTAAAACAAGCTCCGGAGTACGTTCAGTTCCATTAAAATAGGATAATCCTAAATCGACGTTACCTAATGTATGATGGCTGCGTACTGCAAAGTCCAGCTTTGACTTTTTATCAGCATGCTGATAAACCGCATTGAGGGTGTTGATATCCAACTCAGCACGTAATCTTGCTTTATGACCAGGAAAAGTTCTTTCTCTGAATCCAGTAAGAAGAAACAGATCAAAAATGCCCCAATCATTAACTTTGGTTAAATTAATCATTGGCTGACCAAGCTTTTCGTTTCCAAAAGGATCGTCGACCAAATCTGATTGATTAATAATATCTACAGGGTGACTAAACTCCGTAACTCCCCAAAATACCTTCCTAAAGCCAGCATAAAATTCCCACGAATTATAAATATATCCCCAATATAAATCTCGAGGCTCAAAAGGCTCTCTGTTATTGCTGCTGGAGTCTTTTCGATACAATACATCCATGACTAAGTGCTGTTTGCCGTTATCCCACTCTGTAAAGTATTTTCCTCCTACCTGAAATGAATAGCTTTCAGTTTCCTGCTCATCAGACACACCATTTTCAAAGAACGCTCGTTGCTCCCATCCTACAGATACATCGAGTTTTTCTGATGATACATTCCAACAAACGAACATTGCCAATGCACTGACCAGTTGTGAAATAAAACTCCTCTTAGTACTTATTATTGACCACATCGTCTGTACCTCTAGGTGCTACCTCATTCTTTTCAAGGCAGCAATGTCAAAATCCCGATCCGTTAAGCCAACCTGAAATTGAATATTTCTCACAAACAATTTCGCTATTTTGTTCGATTGATAGTTCTTCATCGTAATTTCTAAAGAACGCCAATACTTATTCATATAAAGTCGATAATCGTCGAATGTTCTTGTTTTCAACAACGTATTACGGCGATCATAGTAATCAATTCTGATAAATCGGTAGAAATCTTTGTCTATCCACACAATCTGCCGAGTATATCCTGATTCTTTATTAACTGGCTTTCTCTCAACGATGAAGCAGCTTTGTTGTCCACAAGGCTTTTCTCCCAGATATTTGTACATTTTGTATTTTTCAACCTCTTCGGAAGCCAAGTCTTCATAGGCAAATTCGCTTCCCATAAAAGATCCCGATTTATTGCTGGAAGAAATACGCTTTACACGCCGTGACGCAGGCAAATATATCCATTGCTCATCATCCCTATCTAAATGTGTAAAAGCCAATAAGGCTGTACCTTTTATATCCTTGGGATGCTCAAAAAAAGTCAATAATTTGTCTCCATCCCCTGCGACTTCCAGCGTATTAATCTTTAAATAGCGATGACTTTCTTGGCCTTCTGCATTCAGTAGAGTCATCTTGAGATCAGCGACCGTATCACCAAACCCATTATCTCTGGCAATAGCCTCTTGTATAATTTCTCTTCCTCGCTCCTCTAAAGCGAATGCGGGAAAACTAAGCAACCATAAAATGAATAGATATACCAACGAGAATCCTTTTATTGCTAAAATCTGAACACAGAGTTTTTTCATTATGTTTTCTCCTAAAAACATCCTAATTATTAATTTAATGCCATCACAGCCAAGCTATCAGGCCATCGTTATATTTTCATCATCAGTGGATCATCAGGAATGGAGGGCTTATTTTTCTTAGCATTACCGTCTATTGCTATCAGTAGTATTGGCAACAACAAGAAATCAAATAAAAGTGCAAAAGTTACTGTCATGACGGTAAAAATCCCCATTTGCGCATTCATTAAAAAATCTGAATGCATCATAGAGCCAAAACCACAGATAAAAATGATGCTGGTTGATAGCAGAGCGATACCAACTGTTGAGAAGGAATAACGCACGGCATCTTTTGAATCCATTTTGTGTTCACGACGTGCACGAAGATATTTGTATACAAAATAGACTGTATCATCGACCACAATACCTAAAGTCATGGTAGCGATTGTTGCAGCCGCTATTCCCACAACCCCGTCAATGATGCTCCATAAACCGAAAGCCATAAAAATGGGTAATATATTAGGTAGCATGCTAATCAATGCATATTTCGTACTGCGGAAAACTACTCCTAAGCAGATGGTAATAATCAGAAACGAGATAGCTGTACCCGCTAATAGTCCTTTAATATTGGTATTCATCAGGTAGGTGTACATTAAAGATGCACTAGCTGCATTTGTATGCATTGATGGAGACGCGTTATTTATCAACCACTGTTCATGTGCCTCTTTTGCCCTTTGCATTTCAAAAGTACTTAAATCAGAAAAAGTGGCGGTCATTTTGGTTGCTGAACGACTGACATCAATCTGATCGTTAAGATCTAACCCCAAAGGAAGAGACATTTCATAAAGCAAAAGGTACTGAGCAATCGTTTCTCTGTCTGTCGGCAATCTGTAGTAAGCTGCATCATCCCCATTCATACTCTGGTTAATGCGTTTCACTGTGTCAGTGATGACATTAACATTCATGACCCCTAGCTGAGCGCGTGACCAATTCGCAAACTCATCCACTTTTGCCATATATTCGGGCTCATTTATGCCTCCTTCTTTCCCTGCACCTAACGAAAACTCCATATTGAAAAGCCCCGTTAAATGATCCTGGGTAAAGTCCGAGTCATCCCTGATTTCAAGACCTTTGGCAAAATTTTTGACAAAGTTTTCATCAACCGTCAGCCTTGGTATAAAGGCAAGCATGATGAGCCCAAATGTCACAGTACTAACCAGAAGTTTTCTCCTGTTATCGATAACCCAATCGGCCAGAAATTCAATGGAGAACTGCTTTCTCTGTACACCAAGCTTCACTCTAATAGGTAAAACAGCAAGCAACGCAGGCAGCAAAAATGTGGCAAAAAACAGCGCTGCCCCCATCCCTATTGCCGTCATATTGCCCAAATCATGAAAGGGCGGAGCATCACTCAGATTCAGTCCCAAAAATCCCACCGCGGTGGTAACGCTAGTAATAACAACTGGAGATAGATTTACCCTCAAACTCTCTACTATTGCTTCATGTTGGCTGTCACCCAGCTTCATACGGTGAATAACGGTCACCAAAATATGAATACTGTCAACAACTGCCAGAGTCATTACAATGACAGGTACATTGGCGGAAACCTGAGTAAGTTTTATCCCCATGTATCCGGCTGCACCCAATGCCGAAATGATGGAAAAAACAATCACCAGGCAGACTACAAAGGTCGCACTAAACGATCTCAGCACCAGAAAAGACAGGATAAGAACAATCAGAAACACAATGGGGATTGTGGTTGACATTTCTTGAACACTGATTTCAGGAAAGGCATTTGACATCATCGCTATACCAGTCAGGTAGATATCAATATCCGGGTACATTTGCGTGTACCGGCTTTTCAGTTGACGTACATACCCTGCCACTTCCGCAACAATTTTGTCGTCTCCGTCTGGCAAGCGCACAGACACATTTACCGCGGTTACATCACCATTTTCAGAAATGATACGTTTGACTAACAGAGGCTCATTCAACGCTATCTTCCTGATCTCTACCAAGTCACGTTCTGTTAACTCTGCCGCATCAGGCACCAGCTTTCTGATTTCCAAACTGTCATCATCCGCTTTAGTGGCCTGGAAATTAGTTATAGAATCAACGCGATACGCATTTGGAACTTGCCAGGCATCTTTTGTTAACTTTTCAACTATGGAAAGAAACTGTTTACTGAAAACGTTGCCATCCTTCGGCGCCAGTACAATCAAAGCACTATCACCATTACTGTAGGTTTTTTGCATTGATTCATACGCATTCAAAAATGGGTTTTCCCGACTGAAGAAGACCTTATAACTGCTGGTAAATGCTAGGTTTTCCATCCCCTTAAAGGTAAAAAACAATACAATGCAAACTAAAATAAGATTGAGATAACGCCTTTTCACAACCCAACGCGCATAACCCGATGCAGCGTTATCTACCCAGTTAGAAGATTTCATGTCCTGTCCTTATATAAACGCAAAGATTAATAAATCGCCACACAACGACATCCTGCTTTCCCTATGTGCGGCCAGCTCACAGGGATAAAAACAACCTTCCTTAAAGTGTAATTTCGTATCTTTCTTGCAATACCGGGGTAGAAGCAGCATGCTTTCTTTTTTTCGATTCAGTGGCTTGCCCTTTTTCTGATGGTCGTGAGTTATGGATCCAAACCTCTGCCAAAATGAGATGGATAGTGAATCCAATCCACAAAGACAGAGCCAGAGCTTCACCAATATCTTTTTCTCCGATCTGGATAAAAAGCGGAATAAAGGCATGCATTGTGGCGGGGCCTAGTGAAATCATGTAACTACGGATCATCCATTGACGATGAAGCTCAATTTTCCTATTTAAAATCATTGATAGAGCTCTTAAGACACAAAAAATCATGATCAGAGAAAATATAATTGATGAAACAGTTTCTGATGTACCGCCAACTGGAAATAAAATTCCCATTAAAATCCCGGTCACACCAACCATCATAACGGTGGCAAAGAAACAATATCCCGACCATTTATGCACTTTCGGCCATTTTCGTCTGGCGCGATCGACGAACTGAAGAGGCCCTAATACATAGAGGACAATGCCAGTAATCAAATGGATATAGGACATATAGTGATGTTTAATATATTCCATATCATTAGCCTGATTAGGATTTAACAGGTTGGGCTGTATATTGCCACTTACCCCCTCTGCAACCCACCAAGTCCGATAAAAGCCGTGGATTATCGTGCTCAAGCACATTACCGCGACCCATGACCAGCAAAATCGAACCAGTATCTTGTTCTGTAATTTCATATCTATTCCCTCTTACGCTTTTCCAATCATCCACTGCTACAGGACGTTGGCATCAGCTAAAGTTAATTGACTGAATGTGAACTGCTCAATAACATCGGCTACCCGTTCTGGATACGTTGTAATGAAATAGTGATGCCCCTTTTCTAACGTGATCAAACTGACTTCATGGGCACACTGCTTCCATTTTAAATACTGAGATGCGTATTTTTTGGTTAAAGGGTCCTGCTTGCTCACTAAACTCACCAGAGGAGTTTTTATCCGCCAATCACCCCGTTTTTTTTCATATTGATAAGCCAGCCTTGCATCTTTTCTAAAATGGGACACTAAAAAGCGGGCAACGGAATCTTCCAGCCCCTCATTAGTGGAAATTCCCCACTTTGTGAGTAACTGTAATAAGGATTCATCGCTTTTATGCTTCCATCGATCATTGAACGGTAAGTAACGGATAATTCGTGGTAACGGGAAAGCAGCCGCAGCCACTAAAAATTCGACGGGTTTTCCCTTTAATTCAAGCCGCCGAGTAATTTCCAATGCCAGATAACTTCCAACACAGTGACCATAAATGACCACTTTCCCTGAAATCTGTTTTATTATCTCTCTGGCACAGAGTTCAGCAATCATGTCATAGTCCATGTCTACTTCGTGCTTGCTGCCAAATTCATTACCAGGAACTGTGACACCATAGACTGTATATCTGGCGCTCTTTTTCTCTAATGCGTGTGCCAGTGGCTGATATACCGTTGCTGCCGCCCCTGCATAAGGCACGCACACCAGCGTCATCTGAGTATCTTCCTGACACCTGTGCAGCAATGACAACAGCCCATTTTCTTCACTTTCAACACCAGATAAATGTGGAGTCATTCCTGCGATGGTGGGAGCCTGGTAAAACTGGATTAAAGAAATTTTATTTTCAGGAAATCTGTCCTGAATACGGGACAAGAGTGTGATTGCGGTTAATGAGTGACCACCTATTTCAAAGAAATTATCGTTAATGTCAATTTGTTTCAGATTGAGAACATCTTTCCAGATATCCGCCAGTTGTTGTTCAATAGCAGAGGATGGAGCAACAAATGTTTTATCGGATATTAGTGGCACCTCTAATGCGGACAGCGCCTTTCTGTCGAGCTTGCCGTTGTTTGTAACCGGCAACTCATTCAATATAATCAGCTGCGCAGGAACCATAAAATCCGGCAAACGCTGCCTCAGAAAAGCCCTAAGTTCCTTGACAGAGATAGTCACGTTTTGGTGTAACACTATATAGGCGGTGATGAAATTGCCTGAATGCTCATTTTCCGTTAAAAGAACGGCACAGGCTTTAACATCCTTACAATGCTTCAGGCACTCTTCAATCTCACCTAATTCAATTCGAAATCCTCTAAGCTTTACCTGATTGTCAATCCTGCCTAAAAATTCAATATTGCCATCAGCTAACCATCTTGCAAGGTCGCCTGTGCGGAAGACTTTCTCTGCCGGATCGCATAAAAACGGATTGGAAATGAAATACTCCGCTGTCAGTTCCGGTAAATTTAAATACCCTTTTGCCAAGCCAGCACCACCAATTAATAACTCCCCCGGAGCACCAACTGGCAAAAGGTTCATGCGGTCATCGACGATATATAACTGAGTATTGGCAATGGGTTTTCCTATAAGCGTTTTTTTATCTTCCCGTTTTTCAGCTTCCCAATAACTGACATCAATAGCTGCTTCGGTCGGGCCATATAAGTTATGGAGTTTTACCTGCAATTTTTGGCTTACGCGCTCCAACACGCTATACGGCAATGCCTCCCCACTGGTAAAAATACGCGTTAATGAAACGCATTTATCGCTCTCATGGGTATTGATGAAAACATGCAGCATAGAGGGAACAAAATGGCAGGTAGTAATCTGTTGTTCGCAAATCAGCCGAATAAGATAATCAGGATCTTTATGTCCTTTAGGACTGGCAAAGACCAGCATCGCTCCCGATATCAATGGCCAGAAAAATTCCCATACGGAGACATCAAAGCTATATGCCGTTTTCTGTAGGATCTTATCCGTTACATTTAACTGATATTTATCCTGCATCCAGCGAAGCCGATTAACGATAGCGGAATGAGATAACATGCACCCTTTGGGCGTGCCAGTCGAACCCGATGTATACAACACATAGCAAAGGTTGTCTGGCGTGATCCCCGCAGGATTAGGCCAAACGTTATGAGGATGCAACTCAACGCGTTGAGCATTTAAAAACGCCAGCTTCCCATTAAAGTGGGTAAAAATAGACTGATAGTGCTTCTGCGTTAATACAACGGGGACAGCCGAATCTTTCAAAATATAGGCAATGCGCTGAATAGGATAGTCAGGTTCAAGAGGAACATAAGCACCACCCGCTTTTAAAATACCTAACAAGCCAACAATCATTTCCACTGAACGCTGCATACAAATACCGACCAATGTTCCCGTCTGAACCCCAAGTTCCTGCAAACAGTACGCCAGTTGGTTTGCTTTCACATTGAGTTCCTGGTACGTCAAGGTCATATTTTCAAATACCACAGCCACCGCTTCCGGTGTTTTTGCTGCCTGCTGCTCAAACAACTCGTAAACACAGCACGCATCCCCCAGATTGACTGAGGTACGATTCCATTCCGCAAGGATTTGAACAGACTCTTTTTGATCCATCAGTGGAAAATCAATAAGATTTCGGTCTGGTTGTTGAACGATTTCCTGCAACAGCCTTTCTAAGTGTTCAATTACCCTCAGCGCGGTTGACTGGCGATATAAGGAAGGATTGTGTTTTACCTTTAATGTGAATGTATCTGCCGCCTCAACGACTTCTAACATGAACTCATATTCTCCAGTCTGAGAGTACTGAGTTAAATGTTCTGCTGATGTCAGCTTGCCTAAAGCCTGAGATAACTTATCCCATTCTCTTTTTGGCATTGATTGTTGATAGATAAAAGCCACCTGAAACAGAGGCGTATCATCCATGCTCTGAGTCAGATTTAAGGCTCTTGCCACTACAGGAAATGGTAAGGCATGTGCTAAACCATCCAGTACCATCTGTTGTAACGTTTTCAGATACACCGGATAGTACGTATCCTGTGATAGCTGGCTGCGAATAGGGATCGGATAAACATAATACCCAATCTCTTCTCTCTGATATTCTTCTGTTCTAGCATCAGTCGGCATACCAATGACAATATCGTCCTGCCCGGTAAAACGATGGACAACTAACTGGAACACGCTTAAAAAAACGGATGACAGGTAAACAGAATGGGTGCTGGCAAATGCCTTTAATTTTGCTGAGAAATGCGCGGATAACGTCCGTGTCAGCGTTTCACCTTGATATTTCTCAACGTTCAGGTATGAACTATCCGCAAGTAATTTTGTTGAAACAGGCGCTCCCGCTAGGGTATTAACCCAATAATCTAACCGACGCCTTCCTTCATCGCTTTGCAAAAGTGCCTGTTCGTGCATAACAAAGTCATACCAACTGTCTTTCGCTATCTCAAAAACAGGTCTCTGCTGCATCGATAACAAGTGATAAAAGTTGAATAACGCAGAGACCATTGGGTTAACAGAAACTGCATCCACAATAATATGATGTGCACACAATAAAATGATGGTTTCTTTTTCAGAAAGACGCAGTAAATTGATCCGTAACAATACATCGCTATCGAAATCAAACGGTTGATTTATCTTCTCCGACAGATAGGTTTCAAGTTCATGCTTAGTCAATGACATCTCTGTTTCAACATTCACCCTCAACGCACTTTTGGGATTATTGAACAGATAGGGCATCCCTTCTTCTTCGAAAACCGTTGTCGCCAGTATCGGATAGCGCCTGACCAGTAAATCCAACGCTTGTTGAAATAACTGTGGATCTATCAGACCATTCACTCGGAAACATACCGGACAATTGTAAGCACTATTTTGGGGAGCATGTTTATGAAGAACCCATAACCCTTTTTGGCCTTCTGATAACGGATATGTTTTAGGCCTTGTCACATGTTCGACAGACGTGTTTGCGTTGTTTATGGTCTGAACCTGCTCCTGGTGTTCAGATACTGCTATAGCATTCACCCTGATTTCGCCATACTGTTCCATCAGATAATTCGACAGGTCAGTCACTGAATTCTCCTTCAGCAAAATCGCGATCGGAACACTAGTCCCCGTATATTGCTCCACCATCCGGACCAGTTTTATCACCTGAGATGATGACATCCCCAATGCAAACAGACTTATACTGCTATCAATTTGCTCTAAAGGATGTTGCAATATACGGGCAATCAGAGAAAGCAAGAGCTCTTTTATACTGAGCAACTTCTCACCTGTCGTTTGCGATTGTGAAATATCGTCCGCCAATGTGCTATTGCCAATAACAGACTCGGAAGCGATATCATGGATGTTCCGTTGAGTGTTCATGAGTGATGAATCCTGATGAGATTCATAAAACGGATAAACAGGCAGTGGAATTTTAGGAAGCGGTTCATTCATGTAAAAATGCCGCCAGTCCTGCCATTGACCACTGACCCAGGCACCTGCAATCTGATGATTCTGATCCACATTGAAGGCCAAACGATTTTGCCCGTCTGCATCAGCGTAAGAAACACAACCTTGATAAATACCGGCTCCAGTTCCTTCTGCAATCCATTGTTTCAGCTTGGTGAGAAGCTCTGATAATGAGCTAGCGGGAATAGCTAATCGTTGATTAAAATGTTCTCGTCCTGCCTGGGTTACAGCAAATACTTGTTTCAGTAGTATTTCCCTGGTGTTTTTTAATTCTAATTCAAAAAAATGCACCCAGTGCTCTGCATAACGTCGCAGACAGACAGGTGATTTAGCTGATAAAACAAACAATTCTGGCAGGATGATGTTCATACTCTCCTGCAAAAAATGCTCTGACGGATGATAACTTTGCAGCAAGAGATTCGCATAGGCGCCAGTACTGCCAAAACTATTCACCATAGCCAGCTTTGGATGTTGCCGAGTCCCCTGCCATAGACGTTGTTCAATAATAATATTTACCGGCTTACCATCCAGCTTTATCAACGGATTAATGGTTCTATATGGCATAACAGGTAATAAACACCCGTGCTTCATTTGCAGCAGAACTTTAGTTACTTGCGATATACCTGAAGCGGATTCAAGATGCCCAATATTCGGTTTCAGAGTGCCAACAAACAATGGAGAATGACGTTCAGCAAAGGCAGTTTGTATTGCAAGAATTTCTGATGCATCACCGAATACCGCGCCTGCGGCGGCAGCTTCAATATAATCTACAGAGTCAGCATCATAGCCTGTTTTCTGTAATGTGTTTTTGAGCAGTTCACTCTGCTGTTGCGTGGAAGGTACACCGTAGCCCGATACCTTACCGCTATGGGCAATACTTCCCCCCTTTATCACCCCCCAAATATGATCCCTGTCTGCTTCCGCCTGAGAAAGCGGCTTTAACAGTACAACGCCAACCCCTTCTCCCGGAATAATTCCAGCGGCTTCCTCTCCAAACGCTTGTGCATCTGAACGTTCAGAAATCATGTTAAATCGTTTGAGGTTAGTAAAATGGGAAGCGTGTGTAAAAAGATTTATTCCACCTGCAACAGCTACATCGCAATCACCTTGCACAATAGCCTGACACGCAAGATAAATAGATGTTAATGAAGACGAACAACTCGTATCTACGGCAATACTGGGCCCTGTCCAATCGAAAAACCAGGATACCCTGTTTGCGATTGATGAAAAGGTAGAACGGCTGCCTGACTCCGGAGACGTTTCAGTTCCCTCTGTAGGGCAGACAGGAGCACTCCACATCACTCCTGTGAAAACACCAACACGCTGCCCCAGACTCCGCAAATTTTCTCCGTTGTATCCTGCACAGTCTAATAGCTCATAAACACTGGTTAAAAAACATGCTTCCTGAGCAGACACCCGTTCCAATTCGGTCGCTGAAATGCCAAAAAAATCAGAATCAAAATCCGTAATTGAATGAACAAATCCTCCCCAATGTTTAAAAAGCGCCTTTGCCCCCCAACGGTTATCAGGAACTTGAGAGAAACAACATTTCTGCGCTTTGAGGTTATTCCAGAATGTCTCAAAGTCTGGTGCACCAGGGTATTTACCCTGCACTCCAATAATTGCAATATTCTGCTCCAGCGTCTCAATACTGTTCTCATGCCCCCAAGGATGTGCCTGCTCCACCAGCCCAAAAGCCATACCTAAAAGTGTTCGCTGGCTCTCCTTTAGCCTCAGTACTTCCGCTAAAGAGGTTTCATCGACGCCGGATAACGGGCAAGAACCAATATGGTAGTACGCTTGATTTTGTGAAAGCAGTTGGACAATGGCACCTATTTCAATTGCTGCAAAAAAATCACTTTTATCTTTATACAGCGGGCTAATACCGTCGTACTCAACGACAAAATATAAGCAGCAGTGTGCATTGTCATAATAGGCGCGGTTATAGTAAAAATGACTGTTGTGAGATAACTCAGCCGATGAAATTTTATCCAGCTTGTGTTCCACCGGATGATAGTAATAAAACCCTGCTGAACATCCCTCTACCCTGCCAGGTTTTATCTCTACATAAATCTGAACGCTGTATGTTCCACCAGCCGATGGATAGAGATACCGATGGCTGCCATCAATCAACATGGCGTTCAGTGCGCTCAGCCACCCCAATACACTTTCTTTGTGCATTGGTTCATCATCAAACGATCTGAAAGTGCGACGAGCGTTATACTGATGTTGAAACTGCTCAGGTGAGAGGGTTTTGGCACGAATGGTGTCATAATTGCTGTTCAAATGGCGGATGTTGAATTGTTTTTCTTTAAATGCCTGTTTTGCTGATAACGATGAAAGTACAGATAGTTCATTATCCACCGAAAAAACTGGCTTTTGCTCTGAATCTGATACAACTTGTTCACACTGTTCACGTTGCACCCGCTGTTGATCAATAAGCACTGCCAGCGTATCCAACGTTGGGTTTGACAATAGCATTTCAAGCTCAATATCTACACCAAACTGTTTTTTCACGGCTAAGACAAGCTCCATAACATTGAGCGAACTGAAACCGTGCTCAAAAAAATCCTGATTTGGCTTCAGCCCTTTGCCTTCCATCAGTTGTCCAAGCCGTTGTAAGGTTTCCGAATGTTGATAGTCTGTTATTACAGGCTCTCTGACATCCTGCTGATTGTTCTCAATCTGCCTGATAATCAAACGATTCAGACGCTCCATTGTGGGGGCATGCAAAAACTCATTAAGGTCAATATCAACGTCAAAACGCTCTTGAACACGAATCAGCAACTGCATGATTGATTTCGATGTCATTCCCTGATCAAACAGGTCATTACTGAAATCAACCGAATGCTCAATCATGAATATCTTAATTAATTCATTGATATTGTTAATATTACATTTTCCGCCCATAGCCATTCCTCTGTTTATCCTCATCTTACTGGCATTCAATCCACCGTTGCAGAGTCCCACACATAATGTCAGTAAGG
The DNA here is from genome assembly GCF_011189495.1 of Photorhabdus stackebrandtii. Classification (NCBI taxonomy): domain Bacteria; kingdom Pseudomonadati; phylum Pseudomonadota; class Gammaproteobacteria; order Enterobacterales; family Morganellaceae; genus Photorhabdus; species Photorhabdus stackebrandtii. The sequence goes on along the minus strand of NZ_PUJV01000008.1, from coordinate 127,501 downwards.
TCTCTCTCTTGATGATCAAAATTGAGCAATTCATCCCTAAAAAAACCATTTTTTGAGACAGGAACAATATTGTTGAAATACGGCTGAAAACTCATTCCGTCCATACTCCAGCATGTCCCACTGAAGCCGGAGGGACGATCTATTGAGTACGGTAGAAATATTATCCAAGACGACCCCCGGCGTTTGAGAAACGCTATATATTGGTTCAGGGAAATCCGTGCCATAGGCTAACAGGCAGGTGTAAACAATAGGGAAATGCAATTTGGGATAATGCGCCGCCACTTCCAGTTCATCAATGGAGCCGTGATGCCGATCTTTATCTAGCTGCGCTTGAACCTGGAGAATCAGCTGTTCTGGCATTTGTGTTGTATCAGAAAAACTCACCCAACTGAGGCGGGTAAATACGCCGGTTGTGGTTTCGGGCAATTCAGCATATCTGTCCCAGGAAACAACAGCGATGGTAACAGGCTCATTTCCACCCGTTTTTGATCTATTCCAATTTAAAAATGTTAAACCGAAAGCGGCCAGTAGGATACTGTCAACAGAAACACCAAGCCTTTCAGCCAACGCCTGCATCTGATGGTAATAAGGCAATACCTGGGTAAATTGTGCGGGGAGTAACGCCTGATGTACTAATGGAGTTAACCCACTAAGCCCCTGCCTCATCCGGGAAAATTTATCATGCCAATAATCCTTCGCCGTTGAATAGGCTAAGGTATTTTGCTGACGCTGATGATGACGGACAACATCCTGAAATGTGATGTCCTGTACCGGTAATCTATACGCTTCTGATTTATACTTATTAAACAATTGGCTCAGTATCAGAAAAATACTTTTTCCATCAATCAGAACAAAATCAAAATTCACAAACAGACGATTCTTCTGTCCTTCAAGCGTACACACCCGAATGTGGTACCCCGGATATTCACCCGCAGAATAATGTGCCAGCAACATTTCATTACGTATTTCGTTACATCGCTGATGAAATGCATCCTCTGTCTTGGTCACATTTTCAGTCAGAACGTTATAATCAGGCACTTTATCCAACACATACTGATGCAATGAAGTCAGATAACGTATTCTAAGAACCGGATGATAAGCAATAACGTCATTCCAGGCTCTGGTTAACCGGGATATATCAAGCACATCAATATCAAACTCAAGATGGCAACAACAGGCTTTTCCTCCCCGTTTTACTGGCATCATTTGCCCCGCATATAAGGCTTTTTGCATACCAAGCATGGGGAACAAGGCTTCATGGTCTTTCTCTGAACTGCACCACTGTTGCCAATCTGAAACAGATTGTGCTCGTGCGATCAATTTTTGACGGTAAGCTTCAAACAGGGCAATGACAGATCCTTGTTCCAGTAACGCATGCGCTACATACCAACGATAGACTAACCGCCCATTAACCTCGAATATATGATGATCCAGAGCTACCTGAGGCGTCGTATTCATCATGTGCTGAATAGACCAGCTATCTTCAGGATCCGGCTGTTGAAACACAGAAGAGATTAAGTTCGTAAAAACTACCGGCAAATGTATACCTGTACGTTTAGCCGGATTTTGTCGTAATTTTCTGAGTACATTTACAGCTCCAACAAAGCTATGACTGGCATCCCTATCCAACTGTCGCTGGCAAGCAATGACCCGTGATTGAAAAGTGTGTTCCGGCTCCCATTCAGAGACAAAAATATTGCTATTAACCAGCAATCCAACCAACCCACTTACCTGCTGATTGATGGCCAGCCTATTGAAATTAGTCAGATTAAGACTAAGACGTTGTTGCTCAGTAAATTGATGAAGCACTTCACAGAATACACTCAGCAATACAGCACCTGGTGAACAAGATAACATGTCGGCCTGCCCCTTTATTGCCGACCAAAATTCGCGATCTATTTCTGCACTTAAACAGTGAACTGTCTGCTGCACAGGATAGTGAACAAAACGATATTTCAGATCAGGCCCTGGTGGCATATCTCCTAATTTATCAACCCAATATTGCATGCTCTGCTGAAAATGCTCACCTGCACGGATCTGTTCAACTAAGGTGAAGTATCTCCTCAAGGAATATGTTGGCGGTAATTCATAATTAGGATTTCCTGACAGATGACGTAACTGTTCTACCAGCAAGAAGAAGCTGGCAGCATCAGCGATCACTTCATCTAGTGCAATTTGCACCACAGTATGTTCAACATCCAGTATAAATGCCCTGATTGCGAAATAGGGCCAACGTGCTAAATCAAATACCTTACAGTTAAGTGCTGAGCGGCTGTTAGTCAGATAATCTGCTTTTTCTGAATCTGAATATTCCGTTAAGTCAATGACCTGAAATGAATAATAGGCATAATCTTCCAGCACCTGTTGCTGAAAATGGTTGTTAATAACCGTATGCAGAGCCTCATGGTAATCAACTAAATGATTCCAAGCCGACTCTATTCGTTTAAGAGGTATTGATTGTGCGATATGAAGTTCAAAATAAAGTGTACTACCAACGCGTTGACCATACGTGGGTAGTTCCCGTCCAATTACAAACGATTCTTGTAGTTCAGAAAGAGGGAAGGCTTGCTCTGAGTGCTCCTCAGCTATAGGTGTCAAAAATTCTGCCGCTGCTGCAAGCTGTTCTTCTGTAAGAAGCTCACGGGCAATCAAATAATCAACCAGAGTCCTCACATTTCGTTGTTCATAAAAAATCGTAAATTGAAGAGATATACCGAAAACAATCCGCCAAAAATCCAGAAAACGGACGACATGCAGCGATGTCAGATGCAGTGCCGAAAATGGGGTGTTTAGCGCTGGAATTTCATGGCCCACTATATTTTCCAGTGTCCTAACCAAGAATCGTTCAGCCTTTTCCTGAAACCTCATTGTTCGATCGAAAAGAAAAGCGAATCCATTATCACTGTATATATTATCATCGGATACATGTGTCTCATGCACGCTGACCGGCAATGGTAATACTGTTTCAACCGCCTTTAATTCGATTTTACGACGTTCAAACGGGTAAACAGGTAAGCTCATACGTCCAGGCAACCTATTCCGATATAGCCGGTACCATTCGATGTTTGTCCCTTTCATCCAGACATTAAGTAACTCACGACAGTTATTTTCCACTAACCAACTGTTAATTTTCTCTTGCCACATGCCTTCTTCAAACCGATCGACACTATCAAGCGCAGTGATGTTCTCGCTGTTGTACTCAAATCGTTTCAGTTGCTGGCACAAATCATCCAGATTGTGGACAAGAAAACCGGTACGAACCGGCATACTTTCCCTCCCAACCTGTAGGGTAAACGCCAAACGCTCCAGCACAGGATCAGCCCCACTACCTTGGTAGCTGTTCCCGGATTGATACAGCGATAAAAATGCAAGTAGCTGTTTCACCCGCTCTTGCAATGCACTAATAGTTTTCGCAGAAAGAAGAATGACACAGGGAAGGTTTATCTCAGTCTCTGGAGGTTCTGGTTGTTCGAACTCTTCCAGAATAAGATGAGCATTTGTTCCACCGGCCCCAAAACAAGAGATGCCCGCGATTCTTGGCATGTTTATGCCTTTCCTGTTGGGCTGTCTCCATTCCATTAAAGTTGCATTAACTGAGAAAGGTGTCTGCTCAAAAACGATGTCGGGATTCAGCCTTTCACCATAAAGTGTTGGTGCAATCACCTTATGCTGCATCTGGAGCAAGACTTTAATGACACTACCCACACCTGCCGCTGCTTCACAATGACCGAAATTCGGCTTTCCCGAACCAATCAAGCATGTAAGGTGACGGTTACCTGAACGTTTCTGAAAGGCTTGTGTTAGTGCACCAACCTCAATCAGATCACCATACCGAGTTCCTATACTGTGTGCTTCGACATAACTAATTTCATCCGCATTAACCCTTGCTTCCGCCATAGCCTGCTCAATAACCACCTGCTGTGCCTTCGGGGCTGGAGCACCAAATCCATTCGATCTTCCATTTTGATTAACAGCGCAGCCTTGAATCACCCCGTAAATGTGCGCACCTTCATTTAACGCATCCTCTAACCGTTTTAATACCAAGACACCAATACCTTCTCCCGGTATATAGCCATTGGTACCTTCACCAAAACTGTTAAGTTCAGGCTCTGAGGAGAGCATTCTCCTGCGGCTGAGGGTCAAATATTTATTTGGGTGAAGAGTTAGATTAACACCGCCGACAATGGCGGCGTTGATATGTCCTTGTTTTAGATCCTGACACGCGAGTTGAATCGCTACCATTGAAGACGTACACATGGCATCCAGGGTGACGCTTGGCCCATGAAAATCCATAAAGTATGAAACCCTGTTAGCAATACTGGCCTGACTGCCCACTAATCCGACAGGTTGCTTCAGTTCACTAGACGTCACGTCATGCAGTTGATATTCACTGTACATTGAACCTACATAAACGCCGACAGCATTTATGCCATCCCTTTCTCTCTTGTCGTAAGCAGCAAGGGTATCGGGTGTGTAGCCTGCATCTTCAATCACTTTCCACACTTCTTGCAGGAATAATCGTTCCTGAGGATCGATTGTCGCGGCTTCACTTTCAGAAATGTCGAAAAACTCAAAATCAAATTCATCAACGCCATCCAGAAAGCCGCCCCATTTGCTAAGGTGAGTGTTAGCACGAGCATTTTGATTATTTTTTCCGTGATAATAATGCTGCCAATCCCAACGAAGCCGGGGGATCTCGCTAATACAACGCTTGCCTTGTTTAAGGCTGTCCCAAATCTGGGCGATATTCTCTGACTGCGGATACTTTGCGCTGATCCCAATGATGGCAATGTTCAACCGATGATCAGACGTATTCTGTCGATGTTTTACAGATGGTCTGCAACATTCAAACTCCTTTCCCAGATCCACAGGAAGAAGGGGCTCATCTGCATCATGAGCCGCAGTCCGTACCAAATATTGGGCGATATCGGCAATACATTTGTATTCATAAAACAACGTCTTAGGCAACGAACCAAATGTTTTTTCCAATACCGCAATCAGTTGTACTGCGATCGCCGAATCAATACCGTATTTATCCAAAGATTCAGAGGTACGCAACTGCGCTGGCGATATGCCTAACTCCTTACCTATAATCGCTTTTAGTTGTCTGATTATGGCCTCTGGTGCTGGCTGATTTTGCGCGGGTGGTTGATGATCTTCTGTTTGCAATGCAGTATTAGATTCTACAGCTATCCGTTGGCCTCGCGTTAAAAACCCCTTTATAACCACACAAACCGTTCCGTTGTTGTCACAGATGACAACATCCATCTTCCTGATGTGTGTTTGCGATACAGACGATGTGGAACTCGCCACCCATGCCCATGCTTCATCCTTAACCGGCCGAATAACAATGATTTCATCAATAGCAAAAGGAATAGGCGCTACTGCACCATACTTGAGATCTTCTGTTGTCAATAATCCCAAATATGCAGCCTGTAGTGCGCCATCCATAATTGCAGGGCAGAGCATGAAAGTTATTGATTGATGAGCAAATTCATAGACAGGAACGTTATCGGGTTTAGATGCCAGCTTCGCAAGCGCAACAGTGTCCCCGTTACCGTTTTTCCCTATTGCCACATTCTGAATAGCCCTATGCTTTGTGCCAATCTGAATACCAAGCAACATAAGCACATCGTAGCATCGTTCGGCGGTTAATTGACGTTCCTGGCAGTATTGCTGGCACTGTACAATATCCAGAGAAGGCTGGTGTTGCAACGGCGAGAAAACAATACTCCCGACAGTAAAATAGTCAGCATGATTTCCATCTGCCTCTTCAGTATTTTTTGTTCCTAAAGTAGCATCAAAATTAAAAACCCGTTCTTCATCAAGCGAAGTTTCTGGTTTAATATTCACCGTCAGAGTCAGTGCTTGTTCTGCTTCTGCCATGATAACCGGCTTCACCCAACCAACATTGCGCAAGCTCAACTGACTTGTTGAAAACGGGATACCCGCGTTTTCTGTATTGTCTGACAGCAGCAGCATGGCTGCATGTCGTACAAACTCAAGATGAACCACACCAGGAAGAACCTTCTGCCCATTTACCACATGTTCACGTAAGTAGTGCTCAGTGGCACTCACACGGAATTGATAGAATTTCTGTTCATCATTCAATTTCAATGGAGTAATCGTTCCATCAGAGGAAAATGGTGGGCGATGGACAGCCCCTAAAAATGCACGGACAGGCAAACCTGACAGACGATGTGGATGCATATTTCCCCATAAGAGTGACCAGTCAGGTTCTTCACCTCTTAACCAGCGAAGTGTCAATTCAATGAGTTCCCGATCTGCCAAGAATGAAGATATTGATTGTTGCATCTGTAATACCGATCTTAACGTCTCTTCCTGCCTGGGTTCCTCTACATTCTGAATACAGATATCACCTTTAAGTACGCTATCCAGTTGTAATATAAGCTCAGATAAATGGGATGCGCCCAACATTACCCGATATTGTCGCGCTTCACGGGATTGCAACGTGAATGCCAAACGCGCTAAATCAACATCTTGTTCCTGTAAATACCGTTTTATTTGAACAACATGATCGTGTAACGATGCTTCCGAGTGCGACGACAACGGTATTAATACTGGCGTGGTTGTTCGCTTAATACCGGTATTTTTCTGCCCGATAAACTCTTTAACGACGATGTGTGTATTATACCCCCCGCCGGCAAATGAATTGATACCGGCGATCCTGGGTAACGAATATCCTTCCCGTGTGGAAGATTCCCATTTTCTATTTTGGCGATTCAGGTATAGCCCGGAACCCTCTATCCCCAAGCTGTCATCGATCTCGCTTAATCCCTGAATCCCGATAATTGTCTGGTGACGCAGTTGCAGCAAAACTTTCACCAATGCCACCAGCCCGGAAACAGCCTCTGTGTGCCCAATAGCGCCTTTTACGGTGGATAAATGAATGTGTTGATCGGGTCGAAAAACTTTTTTTAAAACGGTAATTTCAGTGAAATCTCCGGCTCTGACGCCGGATGCGTTACACTCAATAACGGAGAAATCATCTGCCAATACTCCTGCATTTTGCCAAGCTTTTCTGAGGGTTTTAGCCTGCTGTTCAACATTGGCAGAAATGAGGGAAAATGTTCTTCCGCTATTATTTGCCGCACCACCGGCGATAATGGCATAGACATCATCGCTATCTTGTTGCGCTTTTGATAGCGATTTAAGCACTACAGAGACCACGGCTTCTCCCCTGAGCTGCCCTTTGCTTCGCCGGCTGAACAATTCAGGCGTTGCCGCTGGCGACAAGATCCCTTCTTCACGGGCAATAAAACCATAAGGATGCAGGAAAAGACTCGTTGCACTGACAATGGCCTGATCCACCTGCCCTGAGCGAATCAAATCATACGCCCCAAGCAATGCAGTGATTCCCCCCGTACATTCGGTATTAACAAATTGAGTGGGGCCCTGAATATCAAGAAATCGGGCTATCCGGCCTGATGACATGGCAGGTTCATTACCGGCCCAATAATAGAAGTTTTCTTCTACGTCCTTGTCCCTCAATAGCTTTTCATAGTCACTAGACAAGGCTGAAACGAAAAGAGCTGTACGATCTCCGTTCATATCCTGGTTTGTGTGACCACTGTCTTCAATGCTTTGTACAATGACTTCAAGCAGTAGACGATGCTGAGGGTCCATGTACTGTGCGACAGCAGGTGGGATCTGGAAGTATTGTTCATCAAACCGGAAAATATCATTAATAAACCCGGCGAAACGAATTATCGTTCCCACAGACAACCCTGGACGCTCCTCAGGAAATGCAGAGAAACCCAGCTTTCCTTCAAGGAGGTTTTCCCACAACTGAGCCACAGAGTCAGCCAGCGGAAAACGCCCCGCTATCCCAACGACCACAACTTGCTCATTCTGAACAGATTTTTCTGACGACTGGATCGTTACCTCTGCGCTATTTTTCTGCCGGGATTTTGTTTCTAATCGCAGTCTTTGCCCCCGAAAAAGCTGTTTCAGACGCGTTTTATGTTGAGAAAAATCAAGTCCCAGGAAAAATAGGTAGTTCTCAGGATAAGTTTGAATTTTGGTAATATAACGATCGTCCATCTCCAGCTTCAATGTACACAACATGCCATTCAAGCCGGATAAAACAAAAGGAGATGCTTGCGTTAACCCTATTCGGACAAATAAGGTTAAAGAATTCCTGTCGCGAATAAATAACTCATCAAATAGTGCTACGCCTTCCTCCCCTATTGCTGTCCGTAATGCATAAATGAAACTTTTCCACTCAGCAATCCCATGTCCTTTTATATTGCCATTATGAAATGTCAGTTCCGGGTGTAGTAGGTTGTCAATTTGGCGTAACGCTCCATGACCAAAGACACAATCAACAAGTTGTTGGGCCCGTTCACTCATTCGCACAGACTGCTCATCGCAGGTTGTATGCAAACGTCCATGTTCTTTAACCAGCAAACAGTGCTGCCAGGAAGGATAGTACAGACGCTCTTCAGAAAGGGGACTGCCAAGTAGAAAAAGAAAGTTCTGTGCTTGTTGCCACAGCTCAATAACCTTACCGTCACTGATACGTATTGCGACCTGACAAAAGTTAGAATATTCCCCACCAGAAATAACATCATCATGCCAGCGATCCGCTTTCCAACGGTGAAAGAGATGCAGGGTATCATCCTGAACAATAACGCTTTCCGGGATAAGTTTTAAATTGGATATGTTCTGCCTTACAGACTGAATAAATTCCTGAAACGTCTGAGCACTGTTCAACTCATTACCCTGCATATGGCAAACACAGGTTTGAGCGAACAGATTATCAAAGGCATTAGAAGATAATTCATCTTCCCATGCCGCTTTCAACCCAAGAACAAACTCCATGTACGGATGTTGCAGCAGCCAAGTCGTTTTATCGATCATAAAAATGCCATCCATCACATAATCATATGAATAATTGGGGTTTTTCCTGTCTTACTTTGCTATCTTTTAAGTAAGGCAGTCGTATCTGACGCCCCATTGACTTCAACTGCATGAGTTTCTGAAATATCAAATCGGTCTGTTGTTGGCGATCTTCGGGGCGTGCATGTGTTGCTATCTGTCTAAGAAAATCGAAGTACTCCTTGTCAATGGTGACATTCTCCTGCCAGAGTTCACGTGCAACCTTTCCGCTGGTTTGGTCATCTATCTCACCGAGCAAGAAGAAAGAAGTAATTCGGTTTCTTGCCTGTTCAACAACGCCACTTAAAAACTTAAGCGCGTCCACTGCGCCAATATTCGATTCCATGAAGGTGTTATAAATAGTCTGTGTTTTCGCAAAACCACGGACATGTGTGGAGTAATATTCACCATAGATTTCCGGTGATTGAATGATTTTTGACGCAATAGAGGACATAAAGGTCGCGATACTTAAATTTGAGCCGGAAGTGAACCATGTACTGATTCCACTCCCGCCAACCAGCGCCCAATTCTTTCCGGTAAATCGTTCATACATGAAATGTTGTGTCGGGAGACAGACGATTTCCCTGCGGCATGAAAAATGTTTTGAATAATCTAATCCACGTCTCTTGTAGGCTTTTGTCAGCAAGGCAATAATTTCTTCCGTCGTGCGATCCCGAATATCCTCAGGCAACATACTGATGCCAACCGATACATAACTGCCCATTGGTATCAGCCAGGAAACGCCTTTTAACTGATCAAACGCTTCATCCGCACTTAGCAACGATGTCGCATGGACCCAAGGAAGTACATTTGAGTCACAAAGCTTACTTCCCGCTTTTTGATAATAGTGGGTAAAAATCACTTCCCGGCGACTATCAAGATCTGTGAATGGAAGCCTGATTTTGTGGCCTAATAAACGGATGTGGTTGGTGCAATCCCATACATAAGCGGGTTGAATAATCTGTCCGTCTGAAAGCTGAAGTAATGAAATCCTGTCACTGTCCTCAGAATATTCAACATGTTCGACTATTGCTTCAATCCAAATACACTCAGAAGCCTGAATAATTTCATCATAAAGCGCTTTATCAAATCCAAGCCTGTCAATATGAATAAAATGCTTAGGAATATCTTTTTCCATGAAAAGCGAAGCCAGCGATTCGAAAAAGTGGAATCGCAGCCCAGCAACTAATTCCCCCATAAAAAATGGCGTGAACTCTTTGGGATAGAAATAGCGGGATAGCGTTTTAAAACGCCGGGCAAATTCAATACTCACAATTTCAGTCATAGATTCACCCAGTTTTGGTGTATCACCAATTTCCGGCTTACCCACTATGATGTGAGGAATCTTATCCTGAATAAGCTGGTGGCTAATTAGCATACCTGAGATGCCACCGCCAATAATGACAGGGAGGCGTTGTTTGATATCTTGAGTCATTCCCTCCATATAAGCGACATCTTCCGTATTTTGGGGGCAACAGGCGCTTTGACTGCTGTTTTCGTCCTCCTGAAAAAACCACCCTTTTTTCTCTATTAACGCGACCGGGGATGAGGCAGTAAGAAATCGTTTAATCGCTGACGTCTGATAGGTAATGAGATAATCTGCAAATTTATCCAGCGTTGTGAACTCAAACAACACCCCAGGATGTATCTCTTCATCCAGAATACAGGAAATCTTATCCGTAAAGGTGACCAGCAATTTAGAATCAAATCCCAGATCCTGAATATGTACCTGAGTGCTAATATCATCGCTAAGCTGTAATACCTCTTTCACTATTGTTTTTAGTGATTCCAATAACACATTCTTTTCATTCATCTCTATACCCCTTTTTCAATGCAGTACTCTGAAAAAAACCAATATCTCTGTTCATCAAATGGGTAACCGGGAATATCAACGTATATCCCCTGACCATAAGCAAAAGCCCTCCAGTCTATATAAGCGCCTGCAATCCAATCGTCCGCCAGTTGTTTCAACACAGGTAACGTGGTGGAGAATTCAACCTGTTTTTTTGATGTACGATTTTTTTGAGAAACCATCCCCATTGCGACCACACCGTCTATCGTGGCCTCGCTTTTCTCTGTGACAACCCACTCCAGTACCGTGATGAGTTTTTCTAAATCGTTAACGATGATCGCCGTGCGAAATGGCATATCCGAGCGACCCGTCTGGGAGCTGTAAGCCAAATTCCTTAACGTGAACGCATTATCATTGCGGGATGACTTTTCCTTGCGTACATAATCCAGCCACTGATTCAGATAAGCCTTTAAGGTCTTTCGGGATTTTGCAGAGATGGTAATTAAAAAGTAATCGCCATTTTCTGGGGGCACCGATTCTGCTGACCAACGAGGCTCTTCCAAAATAACATGCGCATTTACACCCGTGATCCCAATCGAGTTCAATCCGGCTCGCCTTGGCTGTGTTTTATCTGAGCCAATTCGCTGCCACGAAACCGGCTCAAGCGGAAAGAACAAAGGAGTGTTCTCAATAAAAATCGAAGGATGTAATTTAGAGAAAGAAGCAATAGGCGGAATGATTCTATGCTTCATTGCCAATATCACTTTAATCAGTGATGCCATGCCAGAAGCCGCTTCCAAGTGACCAATGTTGCCTTTAACTGTACTGACTACACAACGATGTGAAACTGCCTGACTCGCTGAGAAAATCTTTTTAAAAACAGCAACTTCGATGGCATCACTAAATTGAGTCGCAGAGCCATGGGCTTCAATATAGTCAACCGAACAGGGATCGATATCTGCTGAATGGTAGGTATTTCTAATATTCTCTTCTTGCTTCTCAATACTCGGTGCCATTGACGAGAACGCGCTCCGACCATTATGAGAAATCCCTAAGCCTCTGATGACGGCCCAAACAGGATCATGTTCAAGACGCGCCTGTTCCAAGGGCTTAATTATGACAGCGCCCACTCCTTCGCCCCTGATATAACCATCTGCCGTGTAGTCAAAAGGTGCCATTTTGCCTGACTGGCTGAGCATTCCTCCCCGATCTCGAATATAAAACTCCATAAAATCAAGGATGACTTTAACCCCCGCGACAATTGCCACTTCACAATCACCTAGCATAATAGCCTGCCGGGCTTTTTGCAGAGCGACAAACACACTGGCACAGGCGTTATCAACCACTTCACTCGGGCCGGTAAAGTTGAAAAAATATGAGATCTGATTCACCATCATGCCCAGACTGAGGCCAGACTGTAATCCACCATATTCTCCGACGTCTTTGATCAGGGATTTGTATTCGGTGGAATCAACGGCAACAAATAATCCAACTTTACGCTGTGTGAGGTATTCCAGGTCAGAACCGGCATGCTCAATACATCGCCAGATACACCGCATAAGCAAGCGTTGCTGTGGGTCCATCTGTTTTGCCGTTTCTGCATCAATTCCCCAGAATTCAGCATCAAACTGATCGATATCTTGCAAAAAACCGGATGATTGCATGCGTTTTACCGCATCTTCTTTGTCAGACGGTGTGATGATGTGACGCTGTTGCCACTCTTCCTGCGTGATCCCTTGAATAGAAATCGTTTTTTGGACAATATTCTGCCAGTATGCTTCCGCATCCTTAGCCCCGGGAAACGTGCAGTCATATCCCACAATGGCAAAAGATGGCACCGTAGCGGGTACAGGTATCTCCAGTGATGGAGTGTCAAAAGTAAAACGGGTTTGCTCTGACAAAAGCGGCATCAGATGCTCTGCTACACGGTTCAGTGTGTTGAACTCTAAAAAACTCACCGGTGACAACGTGACCCCAAAACGGGAATTAATATATTCGGCCAGTTCAATCAGCCCGACAGAGTCCATTCCATAGTCGCCAAACTGCCGGTGCATATCTATTGCATCGCAGCACATACCCAATAGTTCGGATAATTTTCCAGCAACAATATCAACCATTGTTTCTACCGACGTCTGTGTCAATAAAACGGAATTCATGTTCTGTTGATCGTAGTTTGATGACTCAGTCTTCGTCTTACTTTCTTTCGCCAAGAAGGCAGTTGAAGCGCTATTGGCCGTATCAGAGATACAGGGCGCATTCACACACTGTTTGATTCGATCGATGACTTTGTTGGCTGTATCTAACGCTAAAAATGTTGCTCCGGTATAGTTCAAATCAAAATGCTGATTAAGATAGTTACCTAACTCACTCAGGCTCACAGAATCCATACCATAATCACCAAACTGGCGGTTCTTATCGATATCTGTGCTGTTTATCGACAACAACGCAGATAATCCCTTTAACACCGTTAGATCAATATGCTGTCCATGCGGTAGCTCTTCATTTTCCGGCTCTGGCAGAGGTGTAACCAATGAAGAATCAGCAGAGAATCTTAGGTAATCCGTAATCTTTTGATTGTCGCCCTTCATCACTCCAAACTGAGAGAAGGGTGAACGAAGAGCGATTTCCAGTGTTTCCAGTGCAGTTTTCGTGTCCAGAGGCACAATACCAAAGGTATCAAACATCTGCTTTTGCATTCTCTGAGTTACGTTCATGCCACTTTCCTGCCAAAGAGGCCAGTTAATTGACAGACTTTTTCCGCTTCTTTTTTTCTGCCTAACTAAATCCTCACGATACTCAGCAAAATTATCCAGAAAGGCGCTTGCCGCCGCGTAGTCTATTTGACCAATATTTCCCAGGGAGGCAAGTGAAGAGAACATGACAAAAAATGCCAGAGGCTCGTGTTGGGTAACTTCATCCATAAGACCAGCCGCCAATGCTTTAGTAGAGATCACACGGTCAATCTCCTCCTCGGTTTTATTGATAATCAGCGCATCATGGATTACGCCAGCACAATGGATAACACCGCATAGAGAGCCAAAGCGCTGACGAATAAGCATCATAGTTTTTTCCAGTGCTTCGCGATTATTCACATCGCACGGCACATATTCTGCTTCTATTCCGCGCCTTCTTAGCGCATTCAGCTGGGCTTCTTTATTGGCATCAATGGTAGAACGCCCCGATAGCACAAGATGTGCCCCTGTTTTGGTTCCAATATATTGCGCAATCTGGTATCCCAATCCCCCCAGACCACCGGTGATCCAAACCACACGGCATTCACGATTAAACAAAGTGGGAGTATCCGTGAAAGAAGCCATTTCTACCTTTTTTTGGCGCCATACAAAGCGATGACCATCTTTCTGATAGAGCACAGCAATATCTTGATTTGAAGAGAAGAGTTCTTTTTCAGCATTTCGGCAGAAAGTTTCACTGTCTGCACTTTCCAAAGCGGCATCCAGAATAAGTTTCGTTTGTATCACAGGAAACTCCATGTTTATGGTTCTGAGCGCACCCAATAAACCGCGATAAGGCAATCCACTATCTTTCCATGGCGCAAAAACCGCTATTAATGTTGGCAATACTTGGCCGGAAAGAATTTGCTGCTGGCAATAATCAACTAATCGCAGAACGAGACCGGACAAAGAGGCCGGACACGCATTCTCTACACGGAGATAATGTATGTGCGCCGCACCAGATAACGAGGCCAACTCAATCAGTAAGGTTTCATCCACATCCCCAATAACAAATAAATCAGCGCTTCCAGATTTCATTGCGCACACCGTTCTCTGACGAACATCACATCGTTCCCAACCCGATGTATAGAACACCGTCGAAGCGGTATCTTCCGTTGATTCAGGGAAAGTCGGTACCTGAGCTTCTGAATCTGGTATCCAGTATCTTTCCCTGGCAAAAGGATAAGTTGGTAAACTTAAGCGACCTGGCCGTATAGGAAAGGATTGGTAATACGCCTGCCAATTAACGTTGTGCCCTTGAGTCCAGGCACTGGCGATTTGTTTTAACTGCTCATACTCCTCTTCATACCTGTCTTTCCCGGCATAAGTGGGAATAACTAACTGTTTTGTATAATGAGATTTTTCTACTCGTCCTATCCAGCAATGCGTTGATGGTAAATAAGATAGGGAAAATGCCTTTAAGCTATCAATCAGTGCGGCAAGGGAATCCACAATAAAAGCGGCCCTTTCCTCCATCTCTTCTCGCCCCGTCTGCAAGGTATAGGCAATACTGTGCAGGTACTCCGTTTCGGACATCTCTGAGCACCATTCTGCCTGTTCAAGATACTGTGATAGGGTTTGCGCCAATTCACGATGTTGTCCGTACGCTTTTGCGGATAGAGGTATAACGACCCATTTTGACCAATAGACATTTAACGGATTCTGATGGTTGTCCTGAATGTATTCTTGTATAACCAAGTGAACATTTGTTCCTCCTGCACCAAATGATGAAATACACGCCGTTCTGGGATGCTCCGATTGATTTACCTGCTGCCCCTGTTCGATTTGGGATATCTCACCCAACAGGGGCCTTTTCCAGTTTGTAAGCTCACGCTGCACATAAAATGGTGAAGCATCAAAATCGATATTGGGATTTAATTCAGCACTATGCAAAGAAGGTACTAACTGCCGGTACTTAATTTGCATGAGTACTTTGGCTACCCCCGCAATACCCGCCGCACTTTCACAGTGACCGATATTAGATTTTACCGAGCCTACTGCACAGAATGCGTTCTCTTGTGTGTATTGTTGAAACGCCCGATTAAGACCGGATATTTCAATCGGATCACCGAGTGAAGTCCCTGTTCCATGCGCTTCAATATAGCTAATGGCACGCGGATCAACCTTTGAAGACTGGATTGCCTGAGAAATGACTGTGGCTTGCGCGATAGGATTAGGTACGGTGTAACCGTTGGTTTTGCCACCGTGATTAACGGCTATCCCTTTGATAACGCCATAAATATGGTCACCGTCTTCAATAGCTTTCGTCAACGGTTTCAGTAAAATTGCGCCAACGCCTTCCGCCGGAACATACCCGGTTCCTCCCTGTCCAAAACTCCGGCATCGCCCGTCATTAGACAAAAACTTAGACTGACCGAGGATCAAATACTTATTAGGATGAATAGAAACATTAACACCACCCGCCAGCGCCATCTCAATATCGCCCTGTCTGAGCGCCTGACAGGCAAGGTAAATAGAAGTTAATGAAGAAGAACACATGGTATCTACTGCAAGACTGGGGCCATTTATATTGAAGAAATGCGATACCCGGTTTGCTATTGAGCCAAAACTTCCCGTCACGATAGACTGTTCAAGAACATTCCCTTTTGCCAATTCCTCTATACTATAAAACTCATATTCTCCATACATGACACCAACATACACACCCATGTTCTTGGGTAACAATGTCCAGTCATGGGAACCTAATGTTCTGTGACTATATCCGGCATCCTCAACTGTTTCGTAGGCACATTGTAAAAATAACCGTTCCTGCGGGCTCATAACACGCGCATCGCGCGGTGACAAGTTAAAAAACAGCGGATCAAATTCATCAACACCCTCAATAAAACCACCCCATTTGCCATAGGTTTTGCCTCGTTTGGTTTTATCCATGTCGAAATAGTGTGAATGATCCCAACGCTCAAAAGGGATCTCTGTAATGCAATCCTGGCCTTCTCTCAGGAGTTTCCAAAAGTCACGCATATTTCTTGCCTTGGGAAAACGTCCAGCTAAACCGACAATAGCGATGTCACCTGCATCCGTTGTGATATGGGTCACCTCGTTGGCCTGAAGGACAGAAAGCCGTTTCGGCCTGCCAGCAACCGGTCGCACTGGCAGACGAAAGCCAGATTCCGTTGATTTCGGCACGATGTTTTGTGGGGCGTTTTGGACCCATTCCAGTAAAACATGACGATGATGTTCAACAAAATAAGCCGCCAGTTCCCGAATGGTGAGATATTCAAAAAACAGGGTCTTAGGGAGTACACCGAAATCCTGTTCCAACTCTTCCGTCATCCGGATGGATAGAATGGAATCTATTCCATACTTCTCCATGCTAGCTTCTTCATCAATTTCTGCCAGGGGAAGATTGACCGCCTTGCACACAACCCGTTTGATCAAATCCACCGCAGCCGATTCGAGATCGGATGATGCTTGAATCTCCCCCTGAGTTGACTGAATAGTTTGAGCTAACAGTGAACTGACATTAGCTCCTGGATCTAACGAGGATGCGGGTTCATAATACGGGCGAACTCCTAACATTTCTGTTCTGAAACGTTCTATTGTCCCCCCTTCCATCAGCATCAATTCACCACTACATCCCTCATGCAGTGCCTGATACAAGGCCCGAAGAGTCATGTGACGGATGAACTCCTCCTCACTCGCTCTGTTATATTGAGGAAGGATCAATGAAAGTGTTTGCCTTTGAAACGGTGCTGATTCACAACGCTGTTGCCTGTAACGTGCAAAGCAGTTCACCGCAGCGCAATGGGCAGCGAACATGGGATGCCCGGAGCACCCTAATACTCCATCCCTGCAAGTCAGTACCGTAAAGAAATCAAGCGACAAACCATGGGTAGCCATCTCCAGTCGTGACAGCCCCTGATAACGTTCAAGTATTGAATTTACAGTTTCTTTCTCTGTGCTCCGCGAAGTCACAGAGAAGCGTTGACCGACACAGAAAAATACGCCCCGTAGTGCACCAAAATTTTGCTCAATTCTGCGGGTAAGAGTTGCTAATGCTGCTGCATCAAGACATATTACCTCGTCATCAGTGGTAGCAGTCTTTGACGTTATAGTGATCTGGTATTGGTTCTCTTCAGATTCGCTCAAGACAATAACAATTGTTGAATCTGTCTGCGCAGTGATATCTCTGGCAATAAAGCGTCCCATACTGCCATTTTCATCAACAATTAAGTAAACAGCCTTTTCTTTCCAGGGGGGAGTTAAAATACTTACATCCCCTTTGGGAGACCAGGCAATCCAATGAGGTATCCAACGTTCATCAGAGTGCCACAATATCACTTCATATTTTGGCTGAGAGGTTTCACCTGACAGTTTCTCAGCCAGCCCCTCTGTATCATCACAATAAATCGTCTGACTGAGCAGATTCGCATTATCCTGATAGGCTGTTTTTAATACAGCCGTCACAATGGCATATTCGGGTAGTACCTCTGCTTCCGGCAGTACAAGCTGAATCAGAACAGGTTCTATGGGAGGATGGCTAATGAACTCATTAATTTTTTGGCAAAGTGTTATGACATTATGTTGTCTCTTTAACAAACCTTCATCACTGCCAGGTTTTGGCAACACAATATACTCACATGTGTCGATATCAGACGTGAACCGTTCGGGTTGAAGATTATTTAATTCACACAAGAACACGATGCGTTTTGTAAAAGGTCGTAATGCTGAATCAGAAGACAACGACTGACTTTTCCACAGGGGTTGTAATAAATAAGGTTCAACCTCTGCTGGTGACGCAGATTGAGCACCAACTCCCCGACAACTAAAACCCTTAAACCGGATACACACTTTTCCGTTAATATCACAACAATCTACATCAACTTTTGGAAAAAGCTCCGAGGCACTGCTATCAGCGCTATAACTAATCCAGGCCCAGTGTAATTGGGATTCTTCGTCATGAAATTCGATTTCATCAAGACCAAAAGGTATTAAACATTTAGATGGAATGGATATATCGAGATCGCCAAAACGCATTAAAAGCCCAACCGATGAAAGAAGAGCACCATCCATTAAGCAGGGATGCAAAACAAATTGCTCTCTGGTCGGCTCCAGAGATTGAGGTAGCGCCAGTTTTGCCAATATATGGTTCATCCCCACATATAATTCTTCAATGCCCTGGTAGTCTGGCGCCATATACAGGCCAAGCGCATGGTACATTTCATAGTATTGCTTAGGAGAATAAGCGTTTTGCAGATATCTGGATTTCAGACTGTCGATATCATAGACAGGGGGAGAAGTGAGCATTCTTCGTACAGCAACGCCGGAATTATGGATTATCTCCTCCTCTGCACAGCTATATAATTGATATCCTGCTTCACCATTTCCATGATTGATAAAACGAATATGCACTGTCTGGGGCTTATCAATAACGTCGATAATCTGAGCCCAAACGACATTTTTCAACGTCAACCCCGTTTTCCCCCCCTCTGCTGACAAGGAATTCGGTTTCGATCCGAATGAGTGATGTGCAGCAACGCGGGCCAGCTCTAAATGTCCGACACCTGGTAACACTCGAATACCATGAATCACATGCCCTTTCAGGCAAAACTCTTCCCCAGAAAATGTTGTGCTAAAACGTTGTTCCGCAAAATCAGAGGTATTTTGATGGACAAACGGATGGATAAACTGTCTGGAGCCTTCCTTGGGCAACAATTTACTGACTTCACCTTTAGGAATCCAATAACGCTCTCTGGCAAACGGATAAGTGGGCAAAGGAATAGATCGCCATTCAGCGTTGCCCCAATATTGCTTCCAGTCAATATCAACACCCGCAACCCAATATTTCGCGACAGTCTCTAATGAAGCTGCCTGAACCCCATTGTTTACCACCGCTTCAAGTTCAGCACATTGAGCGATTAAAGCCTCTCCACATGCGTTTTGCGCCAATGTTCCCAGATATATTGCTGAATGCTGTTTTTCCGGGTATTCAACAAACGCTTCTAATACACACCGCAGTTGTTCAATTGACGAAGCTATCGTTGCCCAACGATGTGTAAACGCTTCTCTCCCTGTGCTAAGTGTCCAGGCAAGCTCGTACAGATTGAAAGTCTGTGCAAAATCCGGCTCACTCACCGTTTCACACAGGTTTAATACCTGTCGGCGGAGCTGCTCATCACGCTTTGCTGACAGACAGATCAATACAGGCTTCTCTGCTGCGATTTCCACAAGAGAATTTATTCTGGCGGCAGACTTGCTATCAGGTTCTCGCAGGACTATAGCCGCATTGACATTGCTGAACCCATAACTGTTGAAAAATATATGCCTGGGTGTATCTGCCTGAGATTTTGGCCAATTTACCGTCTCTGTCAGGAAATGAATTCCCCTGGTATCTGCTGGAATGTCGGCATTCAACCCGGTTTTATCCAATCCGCGGATTAGGGGAATCTGGTTATATCTGAAAGCCAAAAGCCCCTTGATGATGGCGTAAAACCCTGAGCTTGCATGATTATGACCAATATTGGGTTTTACCGTACTCACATAACAGGGTGAAACATCCTGTGGACGACCAAAAACATTCACCAAAGCATTCGCTTCAATAGCATCTCCCATTTGAGAAGCAACACCGTGTGCTTCCACATATTGAATTTGCTCAGGTAAAACGTTCGCCCGTTTTAATACGGTCTGAAACAGACTCATTTGCTGTTCTTTATTTGGTTGGGCAAATGAACTGGTTTTACCGCCCGAATTATGGCCGGTAGCCTGCACTACACCATAAACATGGTAGTGCCGATTTAATACGTCGCGGTTTCTTTGCAAAAGTAAAGCAGCGCATCCTTCTGAGGTTTTGTATCCTGAAGCTTTTCCAGAAAAACTGTGGATATCCTTTCCGCCTGTTTCAAACGGCGTTGCAGTGGTTTCTCCCTCTTTCCAGGGATTCAAAAACAGCGAAACACCCCCCACGATAGCGTAGTCACAATCACCGGAGTCAAAAGCCTGACATGCCATGTCCAAAGCAACAAAAGCGCTTGAACAGGTTGTATCAACAACGATTGATGGCCCAATAAAGTTGAACAAGAAAGAGACACGATTTGCCAGAAAACAAGGATCGTTCCCCGGAACAACGAACTCTTGACTTCCCTTATGCTCGTCAGGAATTCTGTCTACATAAGAGCTTAAATACCAACCATCCTGCGCAACAAACACCCCCACCTTTTTGCCTGACAGCATTGATGGTGGAATCCCTGCATCTTCAAGGAGTTGCCAGCAAGTTTGTAGAAACAGTCTTTGTCTTGGATCAGCAAACATAATTGCAGAGCCTGAGAGAGGAAAAATATGTCTATCGAAGGTATCAATATCCTCAAGAAACATACCGCGTATTTTTTCCCTAAGCCCCCATTTAACCAACGTTTGGCGGTTATTAAGTTGATAGCGTTCTTCTCCGATGACATCAATCAAAGATCCGCCTTCAACCAATGTTTGCCAATAACGAGATAATGACAAACCTCTACAGAAATGTGCGGCTACACCGATAATAGAATATTCCATCAATAATCCTCCTATTTTTATTTTGGCAAACAATAAAAAAAATTTTTTAAAGGAATAGAACCAATCCCTTGGCATAAAATAAAAATATTAATTCCTATATAAACCGGTTGTTTAAAAATAAGGTCACGATGATAATCTTTTAGTTAATTATCACAAATATAATTAAATTTTGCTTATTTTAATAATTAATGTATCATTTCATTAGTGTAATACGTTCACCTAATATTAGTTTAACTAGTGGACCTATCACAGTTTTTGGCCCATATTCAAAACCAATAATATGCTTATCTAAAGGTAATTTCTCTATACATTGTTGCCAACGCACAGGGTACGACAATTGTTTAATTAATAAATCTATTAATTTCTCCCGATTATTTAATGGATAAAAGTCAGCAGTTACATTAGATAATACTGATGCTTTCAGTGGATAAATATCAACACGTTCAAGAAAACTTTTAAATTTTTCTGCAACATGCGCCATTCTTTTCGAATGGAATGCGCCATTAACCTGCAAAGGGTAATAAACACCTTTCGCATTCAATACCCTATCTTTAAATTGAGATAATTCAACTTTATCACCTGAAATAACAAATTGTGTAGGCGAATTAAAATTGGCTATAGTTAAATCGCTAAATTTGGAAGTTGCTAATAAATCCTCTACCTGTTCTAATTTAAGGCCAATGACGGCAGCCATAGCTCCCTCAGAGCAAAGCGCCATACATCGGCCCCTCTCCTGAACAATAGATAAGGCAGTCTCGAAACTAAAAGCGCCTGCGGCAAACAAAGCACAATATTCTCCCAGACTATGACCCACAAATATTTCAGCACCAGAGCCATGTCCTTCCAGGCTCTCTAAGTAGTGAAGAATGTTAACAACAAACAGGGCTGGCTGCGTAAATTCTGTTCTATCAAGAACATTAGCTTCACCTTCACACAACTGAACAAGTGAATACCCCAATACTTGTTGTGCCAGCCTCATATGGTATTCATATTTATCAAACAGGTTGCGCCCCATGCCTTGAAACTGGGCGCCCTGTCCAGGAAACATTGCGACGGTACATGTTTTCATTATTCACATCCTGTTTTCTAAATGAAGTTTTTATCTCTTTTTTCTCAACTTATAAGTGAGTGACATTTCAATACACATACTTAATTCATCTATTGGCAAACCGGCCTTCGGATCTAAGACTATTGCCCGATTTTTTGAATAAGTCAGTTCAGGAAAAAGTGTCCTAAATGTATCAACCAATGTAGTTTGGCAGTGAAAAAAGATAGCCACATACGAATGACCGAAACGATCCAATCGGATTGTTGTTCCCGATCCAGTTTCAAGAGTCAGGTAACTGGGTTGCCCCCATTTCAAAGTCTCAGTAATTAAACCTACACCTTCTGTTTTCGATGCGACGTCAAATATTAACTCTCTTATCATCAACAAAAGTTTTTGATATTGTTCAGGATAATTATTAAATACCGAGTGAACTTCGTTACTTTGAAATGCTTTCATAAGATAGCTACCTTATTCGCTAATTTGTGCGTTGTGACTGTCTCACACAACTCTGTCTCTAGATTAAAAAACAAACTATATAATATACCGTTTCTGAATTTTATCCAAAAGACATATCACTTTTAGCAATCAATGCCCTATCCACCCCATTTCTTTATATGAGACATATTTCTTACGTAATTCACTGTCAGGTACAACAACATCGTCCTCAGACATTTTCTTTCCTTCCAGAGTCAATCTTTCTACTCTTTGGGATTGAATAAATTCATATAGCGGATTCTGATGTTGATAAGGCATTTCGATCTTCCAGCGAGAGGCAATAGCAATTGATATCGGTGGTTGATTATTAATTGCATGCCACCACCAGGGTGGATTAATTAACATATCTCCCGGTTCTAAAATAACTCTAAGTTTAGGTATACGGTTATAAAGCGGCTGGTGTTCTTCTAAATATCTTACCGGAGCATTATGTTTGACAAATGAACCAACAAAGATCCCTTTATTAAAAATGGAACTATACATAGCCGCAGAATATTTAGGATGAACAAATACCCACTCTTTGCAACCATAAATATTTAAGAAACAATTAAGTTCATTAGCACAATGGTAAACAGCTCCTGTACCAGGCCCGCCAATGAAAAGTTGGGCAATTTTATGATATGAGGCAAAATCGCCTAAAAAACTATTAATACGGTCAATACCAATTTGCTGATGCAGAATAGGGTATTCATTAAAGATATCACTTAAGTTTTCAAGATATGCCCGACTAACATCACCATTTAATACCGCATTGATATAATGACGTAGCGATATGCCATCTTCTTCAAAAAGCTTTTCTGTTGTCGAATACCATAGTTGAAAATCGCCAAAGTTATCTCTGAAATACTCCGGCGTCCATAATTTCACACAGGGAAAAGATGATGAAAACCCTTTAATTACAATAGGTCGAATATCTTTAGCATAGATCTGAGCCAATTTCTGCCAGGTCAATTCCCCCTCTTTATAGGTTTCTATTTCTGAGTATCCTGATTCTAAAGCCGGTAACTCAAATGCCATACTCTGTTCAACTTGTTGTAGTTCGTTCTGAAAGAGATCTGGCTTTAAAAAAAAGTTCCTTAGAAAAAAGATATGTTCATATTCCAGACGCTCTTTTTCAGGCAGATCCACGTAATCATAATTTGAGCATGATGTTGTCATGATACTTCCCCCTCAAGTATGGAGTGAATAAATTTAGCTGCCTTATTAACACTCTGATAAGGCAAGATATCCTGTACAGAGAGATTAATGAAAAATCGTTTATTTATGTTCATCACTATTTTTGTCAAAGTTGTAGATTCCAATCCATAACTTGAAAACAACGCATCTTGATCTAACTCATCTGTTGTCATATACATAGCAGTCATAATTTCCCTGCTAAGAAAATCTTTAATTTCTTCAAATTTCTCCATATCAGAGTCTCTCTTGCGGAATTTGAGATATGATTTCTTTATATAGCGGGAGTATCTCATCAGCCGTTTTGGTTATTCCCACCGCTGTCAGAAACTTATCTGTCGATTGATATAGCGACATAAATTTTGACACTATATCGGCATTTTGCTCATCCAAGATGCTGCCCTGCATTTTATTTTCAGAACACGACAGCCCTAACATTACTGCTCTTGCCATCACCTCTTTTAGTGCATTTATCACTAAATCTTCAACTTTACCTTCCATAACTTATGTTCTCCAATAGTCATTTCTCGCTAGAAATATGCAATCCTGAAACATTTTATGACTCATTCAGCCCGGCATTTTTCCTCCCTGGTACTTCGAAGCAATATAAAGAAGTGAAGAGCGATCGAACGGGTATTTGGGCCAAAAACTCCGTTTATCCACGGGTGGCCTCATCCCTTCATCATCTTCTTTTTTCTTTAACCACATACGCAATGCCTCTGGCAGTGCTACCAACATGACGTCATCATCCTGACAGTTCACCGACGTCTGTAATCCATCAACTGTATGCCCTGCCAAAAATGCCTCCAGTTTACTGAGCAATTCCTCATAACTGCTGACTTTTACCACCAACCGCACATCTAAATGTTTGCGATAAAAACGTAGTGTCGATATTAACTGAGAGAGTGGTGTAATATGGCGATATTGGTGAATTTGTTCTATTACTGAAGCCACATACCGTTTTAATGATTCAACATTATTTGCTGAAAGACAGAAGTAGTATTCTTTCTCTTCAATAATGAGATCTTTTTTATATTCATCAGATTGATCGACAAAAGGTTCTAAAAGTACAAATGCAGAAACCCCACCTAATCCATATGAAAGTAAACCAATTAATCCTCTGAGCTCATTAAATGACTGACTGGTGTTTTTAATGTGTAACCGGCTGCTATCAATCCCTTCATTAAGCTCATGTAATTCAGAAATACCCGGTATCTGTTGATGTTTAATCGCCAATATTGTTCGTACAAATCCAGCAATACCCGAACATACTTCAAGATGTCCCACATTCGATTTCATTGAACTAACCACACAAGATGCACGCTCTAACTTTGATAAAAGCGTTGCAATAGCCTCTGCTTCACTGAGATCACCCACATTAGAAGCAATACCATGAGCTTCAACATATTGTAATTTTTCGATATCCGCATGTGCTTTTCGAAAAGCGGTTTCCATAACATTCACATGCGTAGAGGCATCCGGTGCAGTGAAGGAGTCCCCCCGCCCCCCGTGCCAGGTTGCAGCGCTTTTTACTTTGACTAATACCTCGTCGCCATCAGTAACCGCTAATTTCAGATTCTTTAACAAGATACAACCAACACCTTCGCTGCGAACAAATCCGTGCGCATCTTTACCAAAGGGTTTAACCATACCATCCGCACTCAGCAGATTTCTTTTTTGTAACGCCTTAAAACGAGAAGGCAATAAGTTGATTTGCGCAGCGGCAACAACAGCTTGTTCTACGACGCCTGAACTGATTAACTCTTTAGCTTTTTCAACAGCGGAATAAACACTGGCACAAGCAATGTTAACAATTTCGCTTGGTCCCTTAAAATTAAACAGATAGGATAACCGGTTGGCTGATAAATAAGGTGTTGATGAACCAATTGAGAACTCATCTATTAATGAATCAAATTCAGTAATTAATGCGTAATCATTGGCATCAATACAAACAAAAACGGCAGTACGTCTTTGATTAAACTGCTCAGGCGAGTAACCCGCATCAATAATTGCAGACCAGACGCTTTCTATCAGGGTTCTATGCTGGGGGTCCATTAACATAGCCTCCCGGCGAGACATACAAAAAAATTTATGGTCGAAAGCCAGACAATCCTTAATGAAATATCCCTGTATCTTTTCTCTTTCGATATCTCTGGTCAGTTCATCCGGCAACAACTGCCAGCGCGATTCAGGGTAAATTTCAGGCTCCAGTACCTTTTTACTCAACAATGGCCAAGAATCGCGCCAGTGTTCAGAGCCACACATGCGTAAATCAATACCAATCACACCAACTTCTTCTTCATCAATTTCTATTCGTGATGGCGGAAGGAATTCAGACGTCCGGTGTTGAAGAACATCTTCATTACATGGTTTCTCAGAATATTGGCTCAGGTACTCTGCCAAGGCTTGTATACTGGTTTTTTTTGCCAGGACCACGTTGTTTATCGTAAATCCTGTTACCTGACTAAGCTCCCATGAGATCCCCCTCATCGCAATAGAATCGATTCCCATGTCAGAAAAATGAGTTTTTAAACCAATATTCTCTGGCTGTAACCCCGTTATATCCGTAATAACCGACAAGATGGTGGAAACCAGACGCTTTCTGTCACTCAATATCGGTTGACGAACAAGCCAGCGATTGAGCGCATTATCAATTTTCTTGCTTACACCAGCCACAACACAGAGTTCTGTAGGTTGATGAATAAGTGCATGATTAAAAATCCTGATGCCATCATCGGTTAACATAGGTTCAGTACCCGTTGTTTCCTGTAACATAGACAAGGCTGATTTATTGATTTTCATGCCGCCATCCAGCCAGTAAGGCCAATAGATTGCGGTTGTTCGCCCGGCTCGCAGCCCTTCAGATTGTTTCCTATTACGATTATGAGTAAACTCGACGAGGTAATGGTTAGCTGCTGCATAATCCGTTTGTCCAGAATTCCCGAACAGGGCGGTTATTGAAGAGAATACAATAAATTGTTTAACAGAAAGTGAACGGGTGAGCTCATCCAACAATTCACACCCAATTACCTTACTTTCAACAATGTCTCTAACGTTTTTCTCCGTCTTAAAAAACATACTTCGGTCTTCAATGTTTCCTGCACTGTGTATGATGAGATCGATATTTTTATACTTAGTGACAATGCGTTCAACGGCTACAGTGAGCGCCTGACGATTGCAACAATCCGCCTGAATATATTCAATAGTTCCTTTCTCTGATGTCATACAATCCACAGGCAATTCATCACATTTTCGACGACCAATGATCACAACATTTGCGTCAAATGTATTTGCTAAATATTTAGCAAATACTTGTCCGATACCACCGGCTCCTCCACTGATTAATACTGTGGGTTTAAAACCAGATAGAGCTTCACAATGTTGTGATGATTCTGGAAATACACTTACATGATAGCGTAAGGCTTCTAATATGAGAGCATCTGACTCTATTTCATAATTTAAGCGCCGACAAAAAGAACCAGACACAGGCATTTGAAATAGCTTCAGACATTGCTCTATATGCTGAGAAAGAGTGAAGTTATGGAGTTGATACCAACCACAAGGGAGACCAAACTCTTTTTCAAGTGATAGTGCATGTGCATATAGCGTATTCCCCCAAATGTTCTTTCGGTCAGACAACAATATCCAGGAACCCGGTTTTGTTAATTCGATGGCACTGATGAGTTGCTTTAGGAAATTTAAATACCAATCAATCCAGTCGCTACCTGAAGCTTCATTTGGTAATCTGGGAAGCTCAAAATATCGCTCAAATGAAATATGCTTTTTCAATATTGAAGATTGCTCGTCCTCCAGCATAGAAAAAATAATTGGCAGTCTGTTTTCTTCATGATTCAGCCCATCATAAAATGATGAGACAGAAGAAAATAACGGTTCGATCTGGTGCAATATATTGATATCACGCTGCTTTTCATGTTCTACTATTTTATCTCTTTTAGCTTCAAGCTCATTAGGAAAATAAGTATTGTGCTGAAAAGGATAAGGGGGAACATAAATAATTTGGTGACTACCTTCTGAAAATAAATCTTTCAAACTATTCCGCTCTCCATTCAGCCAAGCTTCCACTTTTTCATAATCTGGATACCTGCTGACAGGAAATACTTCAGTGGCTAATCCATTAGCAAAAGAGATAATCTTTCCCAATAGCTCCTGCCGAGTCTGATATATAAAAGCGACACGATATGGCAGATTTGTTCTTCTGACCAAAGTGTAAGCACAATCATGAACTGAGACTAAAGGTGTGTTCTGCAAAAACGTCGAAATCAACAATGCATATGCTCTTAATGCCTTATCTGAGGATGCTGAAAATGCAAACAGATGAGTGGTCAGTTTGAACTTGGGGTTCCTCTTATCCTGATATTCAGAGATAATCGCATGGGCATTGACACCACCGAACCCAAAACTACTAACACCGAAGCGTCGTATTCCTCCATCTGATGGCTGCCAATCAGACTCTTTAGTGAGGATATGGAAAGGACTGCCTTCCAAAGATATTTTTGGGTTTAATTCATTGAGATTAAATATAGGTAACAGACGTTTCTTCTGAATAGAAAGCAGCCCCTTAATCAAACCTACCATGCCCGAAGCCGACTCAAGGTGTCCAACATTCGCCTTAGAGCCCGATATCACACAATAAGCCGTCCCTAATGTTTCTCCATATTCTTTGGCATGGGCACGGAATGCACGTTTCAACCCATTCACCTCAATAGGATCCCCTTTCGGTGTTCCAGTACCATGAGATTCAATATAGGAAATTGAATTTGCAGAAATATTAGCTTTCTGAAGCGCTCTTCTTATTACATTCGCTTGAGCATAAGCACTGGGAGAAGTGATCGTGGCAACACTACCACCATGATTTACGGCCACAGCATCAATCACGCCATAGATCCGATCATTATCTGCTAACGCTTTTTCAAGCGGTTTTATCAGGATCATTCCTGCGCCTTCTCCACGAACATAACCATCCGCTTGTTTATCAAACGTTTTGCAATTTCCGGTTGGAGATAACATCCCTGCTTGGGAAAATGCAACAAAGTAAGTGTGACTAAATAGATAACTTACTCCTCCTACAAAAGCTGCTTCACAGTCACCTGTCTGAATAGCTTGCACAGCGTAAGAAAGTGCAACCAAAGAACTTGAACATGCGGTATCAACAGGAACACTGGGACCTTTTATATCCAAATAGAAGGAGATTCTATTGGGAATTAGCGTAGTATAAGTTCCGGTTGAAAGATGCCCTTGAATATTAGTTATTGATTTTTCCAGACGCTCCTTATAATCAAAGTTACACACACCAAGAAAAACACCGATATCAGCAGATTTTATATCAGAAACGCCATACCCCGCGTCCTCTAAACATTCAACCGATAACTCAAGGGAGATGCGCTGCTGAGGATCCATTAATTCTGCTTCACGAGGAGTAATATTAAAATAAGGGGCGTCAAAACGGTCAAAGTTTTCTACTAAGCCGGCCCAACGACTTAAAGATTTATTTTTTTCAAAATGTGGCGAGTAATATTTACTAACAAGCCATCTGGATTCAGGGATTTCAACAATAGCTGATTTTTTTTCTTGATATAACTTCCAAAATAATTCTTGATTATAACATCTTGGGAAACGGCAAGATATTCCCACAATAGCAATTTTTTTTCTATCATTCATGCGCGTATCCCTCTTCTCTTGGTGTTCTTTAATCTTTCTTTCAAATATAAAAACTTTAGCCATCTACAAAAAACTATAAACTTTATTTCAAAGAAGAATGCTCAAAAATGAGCACATTATAAAAAACTATTTATAAATCTCATCGCTGAGTTATAGGGTACTTTTCCCGGATTGCGATAAAAAAACGAGCGATATTTTCGTTGTTAATACCAGCATATTCGCGAACGACAGTACTGCTGATATCGTTCAGGTTCAGAGCTCCCATCAAGTTCAGACGAGTACGGCTGCCCATTGTTTTCACAACGGTTTTCTGACCTTTGAGAACCATAAGCGAGTCTCATGCCCTGCGTGAGATGAACGCCATTGATGAACAGGATAGGCTCATTGTCTCCGGCTTCCTGCTTCAATTTCCCGTCAGTTTCCATAAAGGCCAGCCGCTGTTCCACGCTGTACAATTGGTGATTCATTTACTATTAAAATAATATATAATTTCAGGGTGAGAATATAAATATTAAAATAACAATTAAATATAATTATAATCAAACTAAATTCATATTAAAACTTAATAGTTTGTTTGTAATGCAGTCCATATAAGGATAAATTTCACCCTAAATGTGTTTGAAAAACGTTGACACCCTCACCCTAGGTATAAGTTAGCCAAGTTAACTATTACTATCCTAAGATTGACACATTTGAAAAATGTTTATTGATAATAAAAAGCTAACATCTTGGCTTTTTTATCTCGTTATTATAACTGAACTATTTGCGACCATTTGAATAGAGTTAAATATATTTATTCCTATTTTATCCAGGCTGAATAAAGGCGTAGATCACAAAATTATTTATTATTCAATTAAGTATTCTTCAATTTTTTTCCTATCAAGAATCAGAAAAAAATCTTTAGATTCCTTAATAATTCCCTGTCTAATAAAATCATTCATAAAATATCCAACACGGGAGCGAGTTGTACCTATCATATAAGATAAATCCTGATAAGAAATCTTATTTTTAATTGAAGATACATTATCATTTTTAATTTCCGAGGCCATCCTCATTAATGTATAGGCTAACCTTTTTTCACTATTGAAAACAACAAATCCAGAAATGGCATTTTGATACTCTATAATTTTATTTGACATACAAATCATAAAGTTATATAAAATATCCTTACCTTTGATTTCTTCTAAAAATGAAATGAAATTTATCTTTTTTATAGCACAGTCAATTAAAGCTGTCGCCGTTTCAGATATAATATCTCCAGAGAATCCACTTTCACCAAAAAAATCTCCTTCTTTATAAAAACCAATGTTACATATTCTGCCATCTTCGGTTTGAGTAGAGATTTTAACATGTCCTTTTTCTATAAAATAGAAACTCCCTCTTCCTCCTCCTATATATATACATTCGCCCTTGTAGAATTTAATATTTTTAACATAACCCCTATCTCCACGAATAAAATCAATAACACTACTATTCAAATTTCCAGCACTATTATTCATTAGTATTACCCCGTTATTTTAATTAAATAGCTATCCCTGGAAAAATCATTCTAATTATAAATAACAAAATAAAAAATTTAACTTTCTCTTATCTTTTTATAAACATAGCTTATGTTATTAGGCTAGGATGCTCAATATTGAGCATCCTAGCCTTGTTCTATTCCACAGTAATCATGGCCGGAAGGGTTGAAGTTTTTCCTTACAAAGGGGATAAATCAAATCAATATCTTGAATGCATGACTATCTAAATAGCTGTTCCTAATATTGCTACACCGTTGCTGTGCCATGTTTATTTCCTGGGAATGGGCTAACCGTATTGTTTATCCATGGCGAATATATTTTCACTATCACTGAGCATACACTTGGAAGTGCATCTCAAGTTTATGTAACACAAGATCAAATTCTATTAGAGGGTAAGGCAGCGCCGCAACTTCAATGGGGGACAGATAAAACAAGAGGTACACGAATGAAGATGAGTAAAGGGATTTATGTTATGAAAGGAGGATTAATTACATTCAATCGAAAATCATTAACTATTAATCGCAAGTTGAAGAAAATCACACGTAAAAGGATATTATCCGAAAAAATGGATAGTAAAGCGTTTTCTCATCAGTTATTTAACAACGACAGTAAAGATAAAGTGAATATGATCCGCTTTCATTAAACATAATCCAGTGATGATTAAACTTAATTAAAAACCGATATTTAAACGGTTAAAGCTTTATACCGATTAAGGCTATCAGTTAAAAAATAACGTTTAATAACAGTGTAAATATTGCCCATCATAAAACTCAGGGCAGGATTCACTTTGTTTACCCTGTCCTGTTTAACTCATTTATCCGCGATTCTATACTCCACTTATTTTACATTTACCTAACCTACCTAATCATTTAAAAGCGAGAATACCAAAGTATTAAAGCTTTTATATCAAGGACAGATTTAACTTAATAAATGCAGCTTTTTCAAAATAATAGTTAATGGCATTTAATCGAAAATTATTAACCATTAATCGCAAGTTGAAAAGAAATCACACGTAAAAAAAGACTTGTTAACAGGTCTTTTTCTGCCTACGATGAGACTTGTTAACCAGTCTTATTGAGAGGATGTATGGCAAACGTTATTCTAAGCGACACGAGCGCAAGCATCAGTGAGTTAAAGAAAAATCCAATGGCTACCGTGGGGGAAGGTGGCGGTTACCCCGTCGCTATCCTAAACCGCAATCAACCTGCCTTTTACTGTGTTCCGGCTGAATTGTACGAAAAGCTGCTTGATGCCCTGGACGATCAGGAATTATCACGCCTCGTCAAAGAGCGCCAACACCAACCATTAGTGGACGTGGATCTGGATAAGTATCTATGAACTACCGCGTAAAGTTCAAGGAGGAAGCAGCGAAAGAATGGGAGAGGTTAGATAAAGCAATACAGCAGCAGTTCGCCAAAAAACTCAAAAAGTGCTGTGATAACCCGCACATACCATCAGCAAAACTTCGGGCAATGCCTAACTGTTACAAAATTAAGTTACGCGCTTCGGGTTTTCGTCTGGTGTATGAAGTTATTGATGACTGCCTGATCATTATCGTTGTTGCCGTGGGTAAACGCGAACGGAGTGATGTTTATCATCTCGCCAGCGAACGCTTGCGCTAACAAGGGAAAATCACACAATAAGTTAATGAAGGTCACACTGAATAAAGCCGGAAAGATCTTCCGGCTATTTTAGCAATTATCTACTTCACAAAGGAAAAAAACCTCAACGGCAAGTTCTTCTTACAAGTTGAACAAATGCAATTACATCTGCATTACTCCCCTTTCGCCAATTGTTCAGCAATCACCGCAGCAAATCCCGCTAAAGTCCTGAGGAATCCCCAGAAAATAGACAGGCATAGCGTTGTGTGATCTACTGATTGTTCCACCAAGTCAATAAAGTCACTGCTATGCCTGTACGTGAAGTATGTCATAACTTCTTTAAAGATGCTTTATCACCATTTCATAAATATCGTCAGAATGCATTAATCGATGCCACTATCGCTTTGATTAATGGTGCTTCTCTTACGTTAACCAGCATTGGGCACTTTTTACCAGGAAACGCTCACGTCAAACATAAAATTAAACGTATTGACCGGCTACTCGGTAATGAAGCTCTTCATAGGGATATTCCTGATATCTTTCGTAATATTATTGCTATGCTGACTGAGTCACTCTCATTGTGTGTCATAGCTGTTGATTGGAGTGGATATCCCTCACAAGAACATCATGTACTCCGTGCGAGTTTAATTTGTGATGGACGCTCAATTCCTTTGTTAAGTCAAATAGTTTCCTCATGTGAACAACAAAATGTAACCATACAAAATGCATTTCTTGACATGCTAGCGAGTGCTGTTAACCCTAAAGCCAGAGTAATTATTGTTACGGATGCAGGTTTTCAAAATGCATAGTTCAAACATATAAAAACGCTCGGTTGGGATTTTGTCGGACGCATTCGAGGAAATACTCAACTAAGACTTGAAAAATAGGGTGAGCTTTGGTTTAAACGGCAAGCTTTAAAAGCAACTACAACCCCACAGTTTTTAGGGTTTGGCACATTATCAAAAGCAGAATATGCACGTTGCGATGGTTATTTTTATCTTCATAAAAGACCGAATAAAGGGAGAAAATTCAAAAAATCACGATATCGAATGGGACGAAAATCTCAGGTCAAAGATGGGCGTTCGGCAGCAATGGAACCTTGGCTTATTTTTACTAGTATGGATGATTTTAAACCTCGTCAGGTTATGAAAATTTACAGCCGAAGAATGCAAATAGAGCAAAATTTTAGGGATGAAAAGAGTGAACGTTTTGGATTTGGTCTTAGAGCAAGTTATAGCCACGGTGCTGGTCGTTTATCAGTATTGAGTCTACTTGCTACACTGAGTTCAGTTGTACTTTGGCTGATTGGTTTTTATGCCGAAAATAAAGGAATATATCTTAATTATCAGGCAAATAGTATTAAATCAAGAAGCGTTATCTCTCATCTGACATTAGCAGAGAATGTCTTACGCCATTCCCCGCTAATATTATTTGAAATCGTACTTAATAAAACACTCAAATACCTCGCCAGAATCTACCAAAATATGGTTTTGATTTATTAGCGCTGATTTCTGGGGATCCCTCAGCGCTAAAGTCGGATTATTAAATACAGTCGAGTTATCAACATGCATATTAAAAACATGACGAATAATGACTTTGTTGCCAGACGGCATAATCAGGATATTGCAGAGTCAGTGATGCTAATGCAGGAGTGCGATGATTGACTAACTCATTATAAACCGTGCTTAATTCTTTGAAGAAAATCGTTATCGACCAACCATCAGTGATAATATGATGTTGATTTAAAATGAAAATATACTCATTTTTATCCAAATAGATCAAATGTGTACAGATTAAAAGGTCATGAGATAAATTAAAGGGGGTATGAATGGTTTTATTCAGGATATTTGTGACTTCACTTTGTTTATCTACCACCTGCCGCAAATCAGAGATAATAAGGGGGAAAAATGTATTTGCATCCAGTAACGGAACCCAAGGTTGATTATCTTTTAAAACAAATATTGAACGCAAAGATTCATGACGATTAATAATATAATTGAGTGCTTTCTCGAATAGATCAATATGCAAATTTCCGATAAGCTTATATACTAATGGAATGTGATAATGAACGGTATCATTCTCTAATTGACTGAGTAACCATAACCTATTCTGCGGCAAAGATAATGGAAGTAGCCTCTCCAATCTTTCCCGCCTTATAAGCAATCGATTCTTACCCCGGTTATATTTTGATATCAGATGATAAAAATTCATCTTTTTCATTCTCATCAAGATCACTCAAATATTCATTAATTCCCATAATAACATCCTAAATTCTATGCCATACATTAACGAGTTTCGTGAATCTTTTCTGTCTGGTAACTTCAATCAAATAGGCAATAGCTACCGCACAATCCCCTTTGAGACTGATATAAAATGTGGATAACCACAAATTTTGCAGGAAATTAACCTCTGAAAGAAATAACAAGCTACATCTAAATCTGAGAAAATATATTTAAATTATGATATTACAAATAGTGAGATTGATGTAAATCACTCTCACTATAATTACATGTTAAACAATCTGATATTTAATTCCTTATGCTATATAAATATTTACATAAATTTAATTATAACCATCATCACACAATATAAAATATAACTCACCTCGGGTATAATATTACGAATTATTTTTAACGCAAACCATAATTTATCAAAAAAACAAAGATCACCAAGAATAAAGTCAAAAGATTTAAATATAACACTGGTTATATTTACTTAAGAAAACTTTATTCAAACTATAATCTACCTGATTGATAGAAAAAAAACAAAAAATGAATAGCTTTAGCAAAATAATTCAAAAATAGAATGTCATTATATTCAATAACTTTTTCAATATAATCATTAATTATAAAAAATTTAACCTGCATTAGACGATGAAGGCAGAGACGCCGAATAAATGGCTTCTATACCCTATAGATTTCAAGATGCATCGCGACGGCAAGGGAGCGAATCCCCGGGAGCATAGCTAACTATGTGACCGGGGTGAGCGAGTGCAGCCAACAAAGAGACAACTTGAAAGATAACGGGTATATACCACCAAGCTGCATCAAAGAAGTCACATTGTCCATCATCCCAGTAGCGTTGATGACGTAAATCCCTTTTCATCATCCGTTTTTCCTCTCGATGTGATTTAATCACTGCTTTCTGTCTGTTCATAACAGTAACACCTTATCGTTGTTTTCACCCATACGGTGTCATATCACCGATACAATAAATACGTTATTTCAAATAGATAGAAACTTCCTTTCAGTTCATTAGCGTTATTCTCAATTATTCCCGTTTAATGAAAACTAACAAATCATCATGACGATATAATGGCAATCTTTACGTTATGACAAAATCTAATTTATTATGGTCTTCGGTTGCCATACGGTAAGAAAGTCACTATCTGAGATAATCCTTTCCACCCTATGGCAACCATTTTATTAAAATACCGGCGGCTGGCAACAGAGCAATAATTAATTATCTGGGTTGTTAAGTACTCTTACAGTTTCCAGCCAATCGGAAGCCGGCATTTTTTGCTTCAACTTCTGTTTGAAAATAAACAGTATTCTTCTCCAAAATCGCCTTATATCCTGAACAATGGGAGAAATGATAAATTTTGCTATTGTTATTACCTTTGATTAATCCTGTATGTGACGAATCAGATGACACCCGTTTTTTCTGGGTATCTGTTTGATTATTCTTTCCCTGCCCCTTTCTCTGCTCTGCGGGTGGAACACCAATAGCTGAATTCTTATGCCATAATTCCCATTTCTGCTCACCGGTAACAAAAGGATTATGATGCCCCATAATGCCGGCAATTCGGTTATCTCTCTCCCGTTCCCATTGACTTGGTGGATATTGACGATCCCAAGCCATGAATAACTGCTGCTGCTGACGTGACATAGAAAGATTGTAACGATCGTGCATATAAAAATTAATTCGGGCAATTTGCCCTTTTACTGCGTCCCGCGGCTCAAACGTGCGAGATTTAGCATCGACTTTACTGGTACAAGCACCATAATCATTCGGCTCATTCTTTGGTAACATTCCATAACTGAAATTACTGCGATCACCGTTAACCTCGCCAATGGATGGAGACAAATTATGCATATCAGATTCCATTGCCCTGAAAACCGGATCTGTGGATACACAATTTTTCCTGCCTCCCTTTTGCCAACACTGCCGCTGATGTCCAAAAACCCAAGCGGGAACAATATGTTCCCATTCAATCCGTTCGGATCGGGCCCGATTCTGTTGTGATCTGACTTGATAACCACACGAAGACAGATTGACGCGCCCACCACTCTTCCCCGTCCATTGCCAATGACAGCCACAATACAATGTTCCCGTCTTTGATTTAAATTGATCATGATAGATATGGTTGCGCAGTTCAGTTTTAGCTTGTTCAAATGTAGCCGGAGCAGCAAAAGAAGATGAAGGAACAATTAAGCTGAAACACCCAATATAAATCGCCCAGAAATTAATTTTTCGTTTCAATGATATACCCTATTATTCAAAATATCATTTTGATCTTTCCCTTTTATATTGCCTCACAATCGACCTATAAGACAAACATTGTTTATTTGCATTTCGTCTTAAACGCTCCTTTAAAACGAAAGGCTATCTAACAAGCAGGTTGAGATATCACATTAATTTTACCTGACAAAAGATTATTGCTGTTAAAGTGAACAAAATGAGCAATACCACTTCTAACACATGCGAGTCAATAGGTTAAAACCGTATACAAATCAATATACAGGGCTATATAGCCCTGTATAACTATAATTTCAATTTACAATTCATTACCATAAGAATGGATATTCTCTATTTCTTCCTGTAACTGCTTTCGCTTCAAGTTCCAGAGTGAATCTTCTGGCATTTGCACACGAACACCCAAACGACAATATTCAGGAATATCACAGAGTTCCCCATCTTTATAGAACACCTTTTTACCATTTTCATCTATAGATTTGAGTCGCCAATTCTGAAATCGCTCAGGTAAATGCGAGTGCTGGCGATGGAAGGTTTCAATGATAATAGCGCCTTCAGGTTGAACCTGATCATCAACAAAAATCAATTCAAGATTATTGTTATCATGAGGAACAGAAATACCACCATGTATACCCCAAGCACAATCAGCGTTATAACTCAAACATCTGAGAATGATGACTTATATTATTATAATATAACCACACCATCATATAATAGTTGTATTCAATGATATTACGTAGATACGGCACACCGGATGAGTGAATTTAAAACTTAAATAGAAACCACACTCAATTTAACTCCCATAGCAGATAATAACTTGCTGATAGTTTCATACCGAGGATGAGCACCGGGAGTAAGCGTTTTATATAGGCTTTCACGACTGACGCTTGCTTCACGAGCAACATCAGTTACACCACGCGCTTTAATAACATCTTTCAATGCAGCTAAAAAAACATTGGGGTTAGACTTCCACTGCAGCAGTTAAATACTCAACGACCATCTCTTCACTATCCAGATAGTCCGCTACACTAAAAGTAGCCAATTTTACATTACTCCTTTCTTCCCCGTCATAAAGAAAGAGGTCCCTCGAAATTTGACTGACACAAAAGACCACGCTATCGCGTGGCCTTGAAGCAAAGTAACTCCATCAGTAAAAATCATTGTTTTTCAGCAAGCAGTAACCTGTAAATTACACCACCCACAATCCCGCCAATAATCGGCATAACCCAAAATAGCCATAACTGCTCTAAGGCCCAGGTATTCTGGAATATAGCAACAGCTGTGCTTCGTGCAGGGTTAACTGAGGTGTTTGTAACAGGAATACTGACCAAGTGAATTAAAGTCAACGCCAAACCTATTGCTAATGGCGCAAAACCCGCATACGCTCGTTTATCTGTTACACCAATAATGACAATCAGGAAGATAGCCGTCAAAACAACTTCAGCAACAATAGCTGACTGAAGTGAAAATCCACCAGGTGAATGCTCACCATAACCATTGGATGCAAAACCACTGGCTGTCACATCAAAACCAGCCTGTCCACTGGCAATAACATACAACACAGCCGCCGCAAGAATACCGCCTATAACTTGAGAAATAACATAAGGAATAATTTCTGCGGCCCTAAAACGCCCCCCCGCCCACAGGCCAATTGTCACCGCAGGATTAAAATGCCCACCAGAAATATGCCCTACTGCATACACCATCGCCACAATAGTTAAACCCGATGCTAAAGCGACACCGACAAAACCAATACCTAATTCAGGAAATCCAGCAGCTAATACAGCACTACCGCATCCCCCAAAAACCAGAACGAACGTTCCAATCAATTCAGCCGTTAATTTTCTTAACATATTTTATCCTCACCCAGTTATCGAATAGAGTTACCTTGCTGGAATTAACTATAGCTAATAAATGAAAATCACGCTTATTTTTGACACAACCACATAAGTCGCTGATCTATTAGATATATTAATGTCACATTTACTTTAAGTACAATACTCAATGCAGAATTTTCCCTATTGGATCAACTTTTCGATAAAATATAGATAATTTAAAATCAATTATCCCCAGAATAAGATCAACATTCTTTTTAAAATATAAAAATCCGGTGCAGAATATCGACACCGGATTATCACACAAGTATTGAATAGCTCAATATATATTAAACAATGGGTACGATACAGAAGATAGCTTTTTCATTACTAAATAAATAATTCATCTGACTACCAAAACTGAAATATTTGCATACCCGACAATTCCTGAAGCGTTTGAACCTAGTAAATGAGTCGAAATATTAGGTCGTCTGGAACCAATAATAATTAGATCGGCTTTAATCTCATTTGCTGTTGATAATACTTTGTCCCTTGGTGATCCAAAAGCAACTGAGAAAGAGACCCGCTCTTTTGGTAAGTCTATTTTTTCAGCAACTTTTGCCAGTTCTTCTTCTGACCTTGCAATAGATTTCTTGGCAAAAGAGTTGATCAGGTCATAATGATAACTATAACTAACTGAAAATCTCGATACATCAGGAATGGAATGGAAAAGATGTATATTGGCGTCAGACAACTTAGCCAAATACTCCGCATGTGCAATCGCTTTATCGGTTAATTCATCTTCTGAAATTTCTACCGGTACTAAAATAGTTTTGTACATATGCACTCTCCTATATTTACATACCAAACCAGGCTACTACATTTAGTATACTCTATATCCTGTTAATTACTATGAGTTATTTAATCAAATGGAAACAATGATGAAAACAAAAAACACTTATATTTCATATCAATATAGAATATGACCAATATCTTTCACACAGAATCAACACTTATAAAAGTAAAAACCAATCATCATGATAATAATAAATCTATTACTGTTTGTCATCAATGATTATCCAGCTTATTACTCACAAAAGAAAAAATCAATTAATACCTTTATTCAATATATCATCCTGTATATGACGATAAAATAACAATTATAGTTTAAAGATTTTTCATCTATTACGCCTGCTGACCTGCCCTTTCTCTATCGCGTTCTAATGCATACCAAAAGTGACATGTACAGGGGTAATAACATCAACCCTTGAAACCTATTTTACTGCCGGTATAACGCTTTTATTTGCTGAACTGTATTTTCAAATATCTTAGCTTGTTTTTCATCGTCCATTTCTGCAATAGTACGCTCCACATTCCGTATAACTTTCCCGGCATTAGCTTGCCCCATCGTTTTAAGAACCGAAGCCAACAACATTTTTAAACATGTCACTTCTGTTGCCAGGATTTCAGTATCGGAAGATGAAGCCAAATCAATGTTACTCATAATCGTTACCTGCTTAAATATTAATTACGTCATGAAAATAATAATTATACCATATAATCCATCCCCTATTTTTATACATTTGGTAAATATATCTACAAAAACAAATGTTAACTTATTGTTAAAATTATTTATTCTATAAATATTTATGCGGTTATTAATTCTATGATAATCAGAATATACAGGATGTTATTGTTGTAAATAAATAATATATGTCACTGTATAAGACAATTCTCTTTTGTCTTTGAGAGATATAAGTATAATATTCACATTCCTGATGAGTTTTTGGGATAATTTATCTATTCTATTGTTTTATATAATTTTTACTAAAAATCAAAAAATAGATTACTGAAGTTAACTCTTCTGAAACAAATTTAATTCACAAGCAATATCAATGAAAGCTCATGTATGAGCATAGGGCCAGTTGGAGACACTTTTTTGATAAATGTTTTGTTAGTCGATGATCATGAATTGGTCAGGGTTGGTGTAAAGCGTATTCTTGATGACGTAAAAGGGATAACAGTTACAGGAGAAGTCAATTGTGGTGAAGATGCGATAAAATGGTGCCGGACGAATAAAGTAGATATCGTGTTAATGGATATGAATATGCCAGGCATCGGTGGCCTGGAGACAACAAAAAGAATCCTGCGTTATCATCCCGATGTCCGGGTAATTATGTTGACTATCTATACTGAAAATCCATTGCCAATGAAGGTGATGCAGGCGGGCGCCAGAGGGTATCTCAGTAAAGCCTCTACCCCTCAGGATATGGTCAATGCGATTCGTACCGTTAATGCCGGGCAGCGCTATATCGCGCCCGATATTGCCCAGCAGATGGCTCTTAGCCAAATTAATCCACAGACAGATAACCCACTAAGTTGCCTGTCTGATCGTGAATTACAGATTATGCTGATGATCACAAAGGGACAAAAGGTGAGCGATATCTCTGAACAACTTAACCTTAGCCCAAAAACTGTCAATAGCTATCGCTATAGAATGTTTAGTAAACTAAATATCGGCGGTGATGTAGAATTAACACATATGGCAATACGTTATGGGCTGTTCGACACAGAGAGTCTGTTAAATAGTGACGGAACAATTTGATTCAAAAGCATTCTTAAAAACAGTAACCAGTCAGCCTGGTGTTTATCGTATGTATGACACCTCGGGAACAGTTATTTATGTCGGTAAAGCTAAGGATTTAAAAAAACGGCTTTCCAGTTATTTTCGGGTACAGGTTGCCAGCCGTAAAACCGAATCTCTGGTCAAAAACATTGCTCAAATAGATGTTACTGTCACACATACAGAAACCGAAGCGTTGTTACTGGAGCATAATTACATCAAGCTTTATCAGCCCCGATATAACGTTTTACTGCGAGATGACAAATCTTATCCTTATATTTTTCTCAGCGCAGATAAACACCCGCGGCTGGCAATGTATCGGGGTGCTAAACATGCTAAAGGTGAATATTTTGGCCCATTTCCAAGCTCTTATGCGGTACGTGAATCATTAATCTTACTGCAAAAACTTTTTCCTATCCGGCAATGTGAGGATAGTGTCTACCGCAATCGCTCCCGGCCATGCCTTCAATATCAAATTGGCCGATGTCTTGGGCCTTGTGTTAACGGGTTGGTAAGTGAAGAAGAATATCAACAACAAGTTGATTATATTCGTCTGTTCCTTTCAGGCAAAGATCAGCAAGTTTTAACCCAATTGATTAGCCGAATGGAAGAAGCCAGTCAGCAACTGAAATTTGAAGATGCTGCAAAATATCGCGACCAAATTCAAACCGTTCGTCAGGTTACTGAAAGACAATTTGTTTCAGGAACAGACGACGATCTGGATGTCATCAGCATTGCATTTGAAGCGGGCATGGCTTGTCTGCATGTCCTGTTCATACGTCAAGGCAAGGTGCTGGGAAGCCGAAGTTATTACCCTAAAGTCCCTGTCGGGACAAAACCTGACGAGATTATGCAAACATTCCTTGGTCAGTTTTATTTACAAGGCAGCCAAAACCGGACTTTGCCATCAGAAATTTTACTGGATTTTGCTCTGCAAGAGAAAGACATCTTATCTGATTCTTTATCTGAAATATCCGGTCGAAAGATTCATATTCAAACCCGCCCTCGCGGAGACAGGGCCCGTTATTTGAAACTCGCCCGGACAAATGCAGCAACAGCTTTAGTTACTCGCTTATCTCAACAATCCACCATTCACCAAAGATTAGAATCTCTCGCTAATTTAGTTAAGTTGGCAAAAATTCAGAGAATGGAATGTTTTGATATCAGTCACACTATGGGGGAACAAACTGTTGCATCTTGTGTTGTCTTTGATAGTAATGGCCCACTACGTTCTGAATATCGGCGCTATAATATTAGTGGCATTACGCCCGGTGATGATTACGCTGCCATGAATCAAGTACTGCGCCGTCGATACGGAAAGACATTGGATGAATCAAAAATTCCCGACATTATTTTCATTGATGGCGGAAAAGGGCAATTAGCTCAGGCAATAGAGGTATTCCAGTCTCTTGATGTTGAATGGGACAAAACACGCCCTCAGTTGATAGGCGTTGCCAAAGGAAGTGATCGCAAAGCCGGGCTTGAAACACTATTTTTCGCGGCGGAAGGTGAAGGTATGGCATTACCACCGGACTCACCTGCCCTGCATGTGATTCAACATATCCGTGACGAATCACATAACCATGCAATAACCGGGCACCGCCAGCGGAGAGATAAAGTGAGAAAAACCAGTACGCTGGAATCTAT
The DNA here is from genome assembly GCF_011189495.1 of Photorhabdus stackebrandtii. Taxonomy (NCBI): domain Bacteria; kingdom Pseudomonadati; phylum Pseudomonadota; class Gammaproteobacteria; order Enterobacterales; family Morganellaceae; genus Photorhabdus; species Photorhabdus stackebrandtii. Next base: position 84,491 of record NZ_PUJV01000008.1, on the reverse strand, counting down.
TGCCGGTGTTGGTCCAAAACGCCGGCAAATGTTACTGAAATATATGGGGGGATTACAGCCTTTACGCAACGCAAGTGTCGAAGAGATCGCAAAAGTACCGACTATTTCCTATGCATTAGCAGAAAAAATTCATAATGCATTGAAACACTAGGTGCATTGATGCACCATACTTATAAATTCCACTATAGCCAGATAGTTAAGAAGCACTATGCAATTAAATATACCAACATGGCTCACTCTATTCCGTATCGCCCTGATCCCATTTTTTGTATTGGCATTTTATTTGCCATTCAGTTGGGCGCCGATGGTCTGTGCCATAATTTTTGTTGTCGCTGCAGCGACAGACTGGTTTGACGGTTTTCTCGCCCGCCTTTGGAAGCAGACAACTCGCTTTGGCGCATTTCTTGATCCTGTTGCTGACAAAATCATGGTTGCCGCCGCATTAGTATTAGTTTCCGAGCACTATCATACATGGTGGATAACACTCCCTGCTGCAACCATGATAGCACGTGAAATTATCATCTCTTCTCTCAGGGAATGGATGGCTGAATTAGGAAAACGCAGTAACGTTGCCGTTTCTTGGATGGGTAAGGTAAAGACGACAGCACAGATGACGGCATTAGTTGCCTTATTATGGCGCCCCAATTTTGAATTCGAACTGGGTGGATTCATATTACTTTATATTGCTACAGTGATGACATTTTGGTCAATGTTTCAATATGTCAACGCGGCGTGGTCTGATTTGCGTGAAGCTTGATCGAAGTGACGTAAAAATCATCGAACAAACATACCCTAACAATAATTGTGTTGACTCGATACGTTAAGTAAGTAGAATGCAACGCATCGAACGGCACATAAGATTTACAAAAACAAATAAGTAAATCAGCCAGTTCGAAGCGGTGCGGGAATAGCTCAGTTGGTAGAGCACAACCTTGCCAAGGTTGGGGTCGCGAGTTCGAATCTCGTTTCCCGCTCCAAGTTACTAGTTAGAATAAAGGGTTAGTAACTTAATAGCTGATAAGTAAGGCGCGTTGGCAGAGTGGTCATGCAGCGGATTGCAAATCCGTCAACCTCGGTTCGACTCCGGGACGCGCCTCCAAATTCAGCCCAGGTGGTGAAATCGGTAGACACAAGGGATTTAAAATCCCTCGGCTGTAAGGCTGTGCGGGTTCAAGTCCCGCCCTGGGCACCAAATGAAACTTGCTGATAATTCAGTGAGTTAGGGAAAAGAAAAAGCCACCGTAAGGTGGCTTTTTTGTTGATACAAATCACATTCAGAATATGCTTTTCCAAAATTGAATAAATATCCACCTACTTCGACTATCTATTAACAAATTATCAATAGTAATCAGAGCCACTGCTGGCCCCTATAGTTACTTCGGCACCTCTGACCACTCAACATCAGGAGCCCACACACATGGGGATCATTATGCTACTCTCACTATGTAGTTAAACGCTATGTTTCGTGGTCTTGACACCCCTATATAAGAAGCTGTCATAGCATCCCAGGTAGAAATTGGTCTAGCAATCCTAGCTCTTAATGAAAGAGTTTTATTTTTGGAGGCATCCCACTGCAATACCTTTAGATTATTAAGTGAGAAACTAAGAACAAAATCACCCGAACCGCCTTCCTGTAATAAATAAGACCCTTCTTGCCATTCCAATAATGAACGGTTTGGATCAATACCACGCCCATCATCCCATCCGCGGATAAATTCGCCTCTTAAATCAGGTAATCTACCGTCAGGATAAGCTTCAGCTAATTTCGGAAATTTAGACTTATCAAAGGTCGCACCGTTACATTGCAGCCATCCAGCTGGCGGTATAGCAGTCGGCCAGGGAATAGGTGCACCTACAGGAATATTATTGACTGCATTGATAAGATTATTAACTTCCGCCTTGGTATATGTCCCTACATCCACTGCACTCAGACTAATATCTGTACTTAACGCTTTCCCATTCACCTTCCGGGTATTAGGCACTCTATTATTAATATCTTCACGCAATAAATTTATTATTTCCTGAGCAAGCTTTTGTGTAACCGCCAATGTGTCGCTATTGCCCACCACATCCGTAAGCTGAACAACCCCCTTTTGTGTTAATGAGGCATCGGGAACTTTTGTTGTGGTTTTTTGTTCTAAAGCTCTATTTAATTGTGCAGTGAGTTTAGCTATATCCCCATCATCCAGAACATCATCACCAGATTGTGCCGCGATAAAATTAGCCAAGACAGATGATATGGTTGATGATTGACGCAATGCCTTATTTAATATATGAGTGGGAACATCATTTGGTGGAAACCCAGTCAGTAAATCCTTACTTTCTTCATATAATCTCTGACTCACGACATTCGCATTATTACTAATAGAAAAAGCCTTAAAATCATTCTTGGGACTCATATATCCTCCTCGAATTAAATAATGTTATAGATGACTTATCACAATTCAGTGTATTTCAATAAAATAATAATAAAACACCCTTATAACTCAGAAGGCTGATTATTTTTATATAATTCAAAGAGTAAAAAACCTAATATTTCCAACTAAAAATATACTAAATCCATTTATATTTAACATCTGGAAACTATTTTTCTCTTATTCCTTCTATCTTTTCCTGCATCTCCCTCTGTTTAACATTCCACACTAAATCTTTAGGTATTTGGATTAAACACCTAGTGGAATCAACAACGCGATTGACACAATGAAATTACAACTCCCTGTTATCAGAGGGCAGCTCAGGGAAATCATCGGCTTTAGTAATGGTGTTTATGATTTATCGACGAAGGTATTTAAGCCTCACCAGCCTGAACACTGGCTAATGAATCATAATGGCATTGAGTTTACCCAGCCCATAAAAGGGGAAAATTTGCAGGCACACACCCCGAATTTTTATCGCGGGTTATCCCATGCCGCGAGTAATGATGTGAACAAGATGGCCTGCATTAATACCACCCTATTTATGATATTGGCAAACCATTATCGCGTCTTTATTAGCCGGTAAACACAATAACCGCAAGCGGCAATATGAAAGCACTGGATGAAGCCAGGGGGAGTTATCAGTTTGTCGGGTTCATTTTGGCAGGAATTAAATTATTTTTGTTGACCCTGCTTGTTATATAAACGAAGATGTCAGAATAAGTAATATTAAACTGATGTAAGGAGAGCATATGACATATAAAAAATATAATCCCAGTGTGGAAGGTTACATGGGGGATTTTTTAAGGGGTAATGTAGGCATTAATCAGTTAAAACCTCAACATGAATTCTTTGATGCCGTAGGGTTAGAAAAGGTATTAAGTGATAATACCGTATATATCGCCCTTCTCACTCCAGAAGAAGCAGTGAGTATTTTAAGTGATATCAATCCTTTTTCACCAACAAGACCAAGAATAAAATTAAATAATTACCATGAGGAGGTTTTTTCTGTTACCGACTCCATTTCGCCTTTTGCTGGAAATATACATGATTTTTTTGCATTTTCCGAGATTGTCAGAGAGTTTAGGAGTATAGGGATCACCGCAACGGAATATTTTGATAAAAATGGCAAGTGTTATATAAAAATATCAGGTCATGCAGGTCTTAGACGTATTATTACTGGAACACGATACGGTGCTAACAATCCTAAAATGCTGTCGATGGGTATAGGACAACAAGGTCTTAATTCAAGTATCGTTAAAGGGGTTAAATTCTGCATTATCTTTTCTGTTATGTATCGCACGATTGAAGCTATTTTTAAAGATGAATATATCTTAGCGGATTTCATTGGCAACATAACTGTTGATATGGCTAAAACAGCAATAATTGCGGCTACTTCTTGGGCTGTGGGTTCATTTTTGACTACTACAGCTATTTTAGGTGGTAGTATTATTGCCGTTGCTGGAATAGTTATTCTTATTGGATTTGGAGTTGCTATTGGTTTAGAAATTCTCGATGCAAGATATGGAATAAGTAAAAAGTTAATAGAGTTAATAAAAGAAGAAATGAAAAGAAAACCAAGGTTACCAGAAGGAAATTTACAACATGTATTTAACAGCTTAGGTAAAATAAAGTGAATAATAAGCATGTAAAAATCGCATACGGAACAATATTATTGCTAGTAGTCACATCTATAATGTACTTAGTGAGTGACTGCGTTTTTTCATTAACTCTAATGAAAGAAAAAATAACATTTTCTGGTCCTGTTGTTATGTATTTCATTTCCTTTCCTTTAATATTTTATTCTATATCAGGCTCTATTTTTTTCTTTGTTTTTGATCGATTGCCGAAATTTAATAAGTTGATTATCAAATATTTAACTATGCTGATGATTGCATCGTTTATCGTTAGCTTTCCTATCTCTTCTTATGTTGGTTATCACTTAAAAAGTGATGGTTATTTGGTATGTGAAAAAATCTCATGGATGTCGCCTACAACTTATGTCAAAAACATTAAATTATGTGAGTGAAAAATTTTGTAAATATTCTGCCCTCATGTTTTCGCCTGTTTAGCCTCTGATTTTTAGGGGCTTTTCCGTTATTTTTTATGCTGTTAAATAGTCCTTTCTGTAAAAAATCACCAACTGCAAAAACACCATGAAAAAATTACTTGAATTGCGCCAGCAAAAAGCCGATCTGCCCCATCAAATGCGCCCCTCCTCACTAAGATAGGTTTGGGTGACTTCAAACGGGGTTATTTCATCGTTAACCATGAGACACACACCCGTACCCGTCCCAACAATATCACTGAGCCAGGATTTATTAAAGCCCACACTGACAAATTATGTGGGCGGTGGTCTGGTTGACTCTAACTCTATCAAAGTGCTGGAAGTGAAAACCACGGGGGCATTACTCCCCCTTTCCTTACTTCGGCATCTCCGGCCATTCAATATCAGAGGTCCACACACATGGGGATCATTATGCTGCTCTCACTACCTAGTTAAATGCAATGTTGCGTGGCCTTGATGCCCCTATATAAGCAGCAACAGTAGTCCAAGTTCCACGATTTGCTGTAACGCCCCTAGCTCTTACCGAAATAGATTGATTTTTAGGGATATCCCACTGTAGTGCCACACGATCATTAAGTGAGAAATTAACAATACTATCAGGCGGATTATTAATTTCTTGTACCAAATAAGACCCTTCTTGCCATGACAATAATGAACGAGATGAATCTACCCCTTTTCCATCATCCCATCCACGAATAAACTCTCCTCTTAAATCAGGTAATCTACCATCAGGATAAGCTTCAGCTAATTTCGGGTACTGTAATTTATTAAAAGCCGAACCGTTACAAGTGAAATAACCAATAGGTGGATGGGGTAGCGGCCACGGAATAGGAGAACCGATAGGAATTTCATTGACTGTTTTAATCCGGTTATCTATCTCTTCGCGGGTATACTCGCGTAATGAATTTATTACTTCCTGAACAAGCTTTTGTGTAACTGCCAATGTGTCGCTATTGCCAATCACATTTGTAAGCTGGACAACACCTTTTTGTGTTAATGAAGCACTGGGAATATCTGTTGTAATTTTTTGTTCTAACGCTTTATTTAATTGTTCGGTGAGTTTAGCTATGTTTCCATCATCCAAAACATCATTACCAGATTGTGTTGCAATAAAAGCAGCCACAACAGATGATATAGTTGATGCTTGACGTAATACTTTATTTAACTTATGAATGGGAACATCATTTGGTGGAAACCCCGTCAGCAAATCCTCACTTTCTTCATATTTTTCCTGACTCACTACATTTGCATTATCACTAATAGAAAAAGCCTTAAAATCATTCTTGTAACTCATATATACGCCTTAAATTAAATGATGTTATAATCAATATATTAAATTATTGTAAAAATAATCCTCTGTAATTCACGACAATCACAGTCTAGTTCAGGAAAAGAATAATGCAGTATCCTTATTAATTACAAGGCTAACTGTTTTTATATAATTACAGCAATAAGTAGTTCAACATTTTGGAGTTAAAAATATATCCAAAAATTTATATTAAACATCTGAAAACTATTTTTCTCTTATTCCTTCCATCTCTTCCTGCAACTCCCTCTGCTTGACGTTCTTTATTATCCGGCTGTCATTTTCAGAAGACAACTGCACGAAATGTCAGGAGTCGGCTGCACTGCTTGTCGGAACTATTTCTTTCGTGAACGTTCTATGTGCAGGACGGCGTCAAGCAATGGCAATGAATCGCAGGTGTCGGATGCGTAAACCGTGCGCGTCCCTGGGTCATAAGACACCATGACAAAAGGGACTGATGCGCGCGTTCCGTACTCCGCGGAGTTTGCCGCCTGGAGCGATACGCTCTGCATACCTCTCTCTTTTCAGTAAGTTGCTGGCTGATCTTCTTCCAGTCAAAGAGATAGTCGGGATACAACCGCTGCATGTCACGCTTGTCCTGCGGCGTAAGCGTATAGTTCCGAATACGCATGATGTTAGAATTGCTTCTGCCAACTTTGACCGTGAGATAGCAGAAGCCCTTTCTGGTCGTGACGAAGGCACTGCTTTGCTTGCGACTCATCATTGTTCACTCCCGTTTTGCAATGCGGCATACAGGGCTGTCTTACTGATTCTGAGCCGTGTAGCGGCCTCGCGGACGTTCAAACCTGTGGCAATATACTCACGCGCCCGCTGCAACTTGTCGGCAGTGACAACAGGCTTGCGCCCGCCCTTTCGCCCGCGAGCAGCAGCGGTCAACCCGGCCCGGGTGCGCTCGCGGATCAGGTCACGCTCAAACTGGCTCAGCGCACCAAACACATGGAAAATGAGTAGCCCGCCTGGCGTGGTGGTGTCGATGTTCTCGGTCAACGACCGGAAGCCGACACCTCCCAACTCCAGCGCACTGATTGTCTCGATCAGGTGTGCCATCGAGCGACCGAGTCTGTCCAGCCGCCAGACGACCAGCACATCCCCGTCGCGCAGCCAGGCCAGCGCGGCAGTCAGTCCTGGGCGGTCGGTCCTGGCCCCGGAAACCGTGTCTTCAAAAATTCTCTCGCAACCCGCCTTGCGCAACGCATCCGTCTGCAAGGCGGTGTCCTGTTCCGCCGTCGATACCCGCGCATAGCCAATCAGTGCCATTTTGCCTCATTTGTCCGTCATTCCGTCCGCCTATCTTAATGTCCGACAAACCATTAAACAAGTATATTGTCGGACAGATTCCGGTCTGACCGTCAAACGTTCGTTTGATGGACAGAGCGGTCTGATGGCTTTATTTATACATATGTGCTAATGTGGGTTTGTGTATTTTAAAGGAGATGCCCTCTATGAGCCGCCTGACAATCGACATAACAGACCAGCAGCACCAAAGCCTGAAAGCGCTGGCAGCCCTACAAGGTAAGACCATCAAACAATACGCTCTCGAACGTTTGTTCCCCGGCGATGCAGATGCCGATCAGGCATGGCAGGAACTGAAAACTCTGCTGGGAAACCGCATCAATAACGGGATTGCGGGGAAGGTGTCCACCAGGAGCATCGGAGAAATTCTTGACGAAGAACTCGGCGGGGATCGCGCTTGACGACCTACATCCTCACGGCGGAGGCTGAAGCAGATCTACGCAGCATCATCCGCTACACGCGCAAACAGTGGGGCACAGCGCAAGTACGCCGCTATATCACCAGGCTGGAACATGGTATTGCCTGCCTTGCCGTAGGGCGAGGTACTTTCAAGGATATGAGCGAACTCTTTCCTGAGTTACGGATGGCGCATTGTGAACATCACTATGTCTTCTGCCTGCCACGCGGGAGTGCGCCCGCACTGGTCGTGGCGATTTTTCATGAACGCATGGACCTCATGACACGACTGGCAGCGAGGATCAGCAGAGAGAGTTAACGATCACCAGCCGGAGGAAGAGATATCGTGCACAGGACTGCTGACGAAACCTGTTCAGAAGTTGGCTGCACATCGGGCTGTCAGCCCTGTGAACTGGTGCAGTCGCCTTCTGAAAATGACACCGGCACTCTGTTTTATTTATTGCTGAATAAAAGAGGCATATAGTGCGGCAAGGGTAAAAATGGCACATCGGTAGGTGAGCACATTGCTCTAATGAAGAAAATAAGCCACAACATTTTTCATCATAAAAGAAACAAACCCCGTTCTTTTAAACGAGGTTTGTCAGTGGTTCGAAGCCACCGTCAGGCAGCTTTTTTATCGATTTAGATCACATTCAGAATATGATTTCAAAAGATGTTTTTTTAAAATTGAATAAACATTCATCCACTGCGACTATCTATTAACAAAACTATCAATAGCAATCAAGGCCACAATGGTCCTGTTTATCACTTCGGCACCTCCGGCCACTCAACATCGGGAACCTGTGAAGTATCTACCCTGCTCAGTAATACCCGGTATTTCTTCCATGCCAATAAAGCGGTTTTTTCGGCCTCTGTCGCGATTTCCAGGTCAACAGAGTCTTGAAGTAACGATAGTGTTTCATTCGCTTGTCGTAACAGTGTTGTTTTCTGCTGCCTGGCTTCTTCGATTTGATGGGATTTCAGTAGGTCTTTATCAACTACCCACTCTTGACCATCCCACTTATCATAATCGGTGACGGGTTTTTTGAAAGTCAGAGTTTCGGGTAGCTCACCGATTTCAGTAACCTCCTGCGGCAAACGTGTCTGCATGTTATAAGCTGTTTTTCCACGGTAATCGGGTACAATCATCCAATTGCTTAAATCAGATGAACGACAGGCAACATATCCCTCTTGGGTATCAGGTGGTGCATCTGTGCAAGAATTAGCAGGAAGACCGACACCAACAGGAAGATACTCATCAGTACTGTTTAAATACTCCAGCGTAATCGCATCGTAATTAAACACAATGATACTTCCGGTACTGATAGCAATATTATTTTTATCCAGTAAAGCCTTATTCATCATGCAATCCTCACAATGTAATTAAATGCTACGTTTCGCGGACGTGTTTCTGTTCCTGTTGAAGCAACAACCGCATTATCCATATAACCGAAACCACCCGATCCCATTCCGATAGCAATGCCTAGTCCGCGAGAATCAATTCCGTAGTTAACGCCTTGGTAGACACTATTGAGAATACGGCTTGGTGTACCCAAACCCTCGGCTCCAGCATTTGAGTTGGACCACATCCGGCCAATCCTGTGACTATGTGGAGCAATATCTGCCAATTGATTGGAAAGTAGATATCGATTAACGTCCACCCCACGCCCATCATCCCAACCACGAATAAATTCACCCCGTAAATCGGGTAATATGCCACTAGGATAAGCTTCCGCTAATTTTGGATATAAAAATTTATCAAAGATCGCTCCATTACATTTCGCCCACCCATTTGGTGGTATGTTAGTCGGCCAAGGAAGTGGTATTCCTACCGGGATCTCTTCAAGTAAAGATATGTTCATTATGCTGCCCTTACAATATAGTTAAATGCCATGTTTCGTGGTCTTGACACTCCTATAAAATTAGAATCCGCCAACCATTCTGTTCCAGTTGGATAATTTACAGCTTTTACCGAAAGATAAGGCAACGGCCACGGAATAGGAGAACCCACAAGTATATTAATTTCTTCACGCAATGAATTTATTATTTTCTCGGCAAGCTTTTGTGTAACCGCCAATGTATCTCTATTGCCCAAATTTAATTGATCAATAAGTTTGGCTATCTTCATATTTCTCTTGACTCACGACATAGTATTATCATTAATAGATAAAGCCTTAAAATTATTTTTTTGCTCATACACTCCTCTTAAATTAAATAATTTTATCATGTAATAAACATATTAAGTTATTGTAAAAACACTCTCTATGCAATTCACATCAATCAAAGTCTAGTTCAGAAAAATAATAATGCGGCATTCCTATTTATTATAAGATTAACTGTTTTATATAATTGGCAGAAATAAGCAGTTCAATATTTTGGAATCGAAAACATATCCAAAATTTACATTTAACATCTGAAAACTCTTTTTCTCTTATTCCTTCCATTTCTTCCTGCAACTCCCTCTGTATTCAGGTTCCACACTGAATCTTTAGGCATCCGAACGCTAACATCTAAAATTCATTAATATTGAGTTGATTAACAACCTTACTCCTCATGTCGGTTCAATGTTCAGTCGATACAAAATAAAAATGCCACCAACCTGAAAACAGGGTAATGGCATGAGTGATCAATAGACTTCGACAACTCTGGCGCATCGGAATAAGCACCTGCTGATAGATTGATACAGAGCACCAGATATTCAATATCAGCGCTTATACATTCCCTTGTCATTTGATTAGTGTGGTAAACATTTATCCAACCGGCTTTCTCTGCTAATCCATCTTTTCCCTACACTAGCCATTTCGGGTTCTAAAGAGTATTTTCTGTTATTACGCTGCTCTCACTATGTAATTAAATGCTATGTTTCGGGGACGTGTAATACCACAGTACGGCAACACATCATTTTCTTTTTTTATGAAGTTTGCTGGCATATATCCCGCAATTAAGGCGTTGTACTGTTCGATTGATTGCATGTTATCCCATCCGTATATACTCCATAGACTTACACTCCCTCCGCTTACATTAGCTAGCATTGCAACTGCTGAAACTATATCGCCAGCAACTAGCGATCCTTTTTGCCATGACAAAAGCTCACGATCACTATCAATACCTCGATTATCATCCCATCCGCGGATAAATTCACCTCTTAGATCAGGTAACCTACCGTCAGGATAAGCCTCCGCCAACCTCGGATACTGTAATTTATTAAAAGCAGAACCATTACAAACGAGATAGCCGATCGGTGGATAAGGCAACGGCCACGGAATAGGAGCACCAACAGGAATTTCATTGACTGTTTTAATCCGGTTATCTATCTCTTCGCGGGTATATTCACGTAATGAATTTATTATTTCCTGAACAAACTTTTGTGTAACCACCAATGTATCGCTATTGCCAATCACATTTGTAAGCTGGACAACACCTTTTTGTGTTAATGAAGCACTGGGAATATTTGTTGTAATTTTTTGTTCTAATGCTTTATTTAATTGATCGGTGAGCTTAGCTATGTTTCCATCATCCAAAATATCATTACCAGATTGTGTCGCGATAAAATCAGCCACAACAGATGATATAGTTGACGCTTGACGTAATACTTTATTTAACTTATGAGTGGGAACATCATTTGGTGGAAACCCCGTCAGCAAATCCTTACTTTCTTCATATCTTTCCTGACTCACTACATTCGCATTATCACTAATAGAAAAAGCCTTAAAATCATTCTTAGGATTCATATATTTCCCTCAAATTAAATAATATTATTTTATAATTAACATATTGAATTATTTTGAAAATAATCCTCCTGCAATTCATACTAATCAAAGTCTAGTTCAGAAAAAGGATAATACGATATTCCCATTATCTATAAGGTTAGCTGTTTTTTATATAATCGTAGCAATAAGCAATTCAATAAACATCTATCATCAATTTCCACGCTTTCGTAATTTGGTGGGCCAGGATAGGTGATCCTTAGCAACGTGCCATCAAGAGTTATTTTTTGTCCTTCTTCATGGCAGTTCTCTGTTGTTTTACCTGCTGCAATTCTTCTGTACATTTCAGATGACCGTTGATACCAATTCTGAAAACATTCAACCGTTGTGCATTTCTCACGAAGTTTCCAATTCTGTTTTGCCAACGTTTTAAAGTCTGCACTGTTGGCTGTAGCAAATTTCGCCTGAAGGTAATCAATATACAGGCTATCGTCAACTTGGGATAATGTGGTAGTCGAACACTATTTCTTTTAGCATTGCTATTTGTCTTTCTGCTTGCGATGCTTTTCTGAAAAAATACACTAAGATCTAACGGGATTTCGTTGAATCACCTGATTTATTCAACAGGCAATTCGTCAAAACTATATTAACTCCATCATCCAGCGATTTTCTCATCAGAAGCACATTGATTCCGTATTGCTCAGTCGCCATTACTACAGATATTGATTTCTTACCAGCCATAACATAGCTGATCATCAGGGAATTCTTTTCTTTTAACGGAGCAGAGAACTCAAAAGTATTATTTACACCTGGAATATCAATTTTTACTTTTTTCTGAGAGCCGTCTCCGAATATATTTAATATCGCGTTCCCTATAATTGGCTGAACATTTAACTCATTAAATGATCCCCCGCCGTCAGGAGCACTTCTTACCTTGCAAGAATACTCACCATCTACAATAGAGATGTTCATATTTTTATCTCTTTTGGTACCATTATTAGCAAATGCAAAAAATGGCAGTAAAATCAATAATATTAATTTCCTCATAACCCATTTACACTCCAATTTTCTTATTTCTAACCACTCGAAACTAGATAAATAATGTTAGACACCAACCCATACATAAGAATTCATTTCACAGAGGCGGTTAATGTGAGATGTTACGAAAAAGCCACCAAATCAGGTGGCTTATTGTTATTTGTATATACAGGAATGAATATCGAGCTTAAATGACAGATAAAAATAACCCTGTGAATTCAGGGCTATATTTTCAGAATAATATCCAATCAATTACTGGATATCCTACCACTATGCCGTAGCTACAGATATGACATCAACGCGACCATAGTCGGCCATACCCGCAGCACCTGCATAGTGCTGCAAAAAGTAGTTATACAAAGCGATGACTTCAGCCAAGATAACGTGCTTAATCATTTATCGGTCAATTCTTTGTTAGTTACATCAAACTGGCCGATAAACTGTGAAAATTCCATATTTAACATTGCCTTGCAGTACGCTTCAAAACTGGTTTTACTGATCACAACAGCGGATTCACTGCCACGTCGGGTTATTTCTACAGGTTCGCCAGCAATAGCTTGATCGAGGACTGCTGCAAGGCTTTCCCGTGCTCTGCTGTAAGTGAAAGTGATCATAGTTTAATTCCTTCTCTGGTTAGTTATACTTATTTTTTGTACATATTTTGCGTACTTAATTCAATCTTTATACCTCATGGATGGACAAAAATAAAACAATAAGCACCAAAAGACATCTGTATAAGCGAAACGATACAGAGCCGTTTCGCTTATATCCAGAGAGCAGCAATCTTCAATGTGACAACCGGTCTCCCGGTTGCCGTTGTTATTTTCCTGGATAAAGGCCCTAAGTATTTAAAGTGATTACCTAATCCGCAAAGGATTTAATAAGCTACCGTGTCAATGCCAATCAGGTCCGCCGTTTCAAGTGGCCCCATTTTATGACCGAAGCATTCTTTCAATATAGCGTCCACATTCGCGGGTTGAGCTACGCCGTCCTGTATCCCGGCACGCCCACCAAAAATAGCCTCGACCCCAAAAGTGTTGGCCCCAATACCGCTTTTTCAAATGTGAAAATTCTTCAAACAGCTTACTGGTTGTTCTCCCTTTCAGCCTTCTCATGATTTAACTTAGGGATAATTAAATGTAAACATTTTAGTTAATCAGTGAAATGGAATAGCGTTCATCAATAATTACCACCAGCAAAATGGATATTACCTACTACTATTACTGATTATTTCGAAAAAACACCCTATCAAAGTAATCAACATCACTCCACAACTAATTTAATAAAAATTCAATCCATAATGGCATATATAATTAAATAATTCTCGTAATAAAATAGCCATAATCATGATGTTTTTAAAAAATTTGTCTTTTCTGGTAATAAAGTATTAAACTAACTACACAATTCAAACATACCAAGATTGACATCCGAAAGTTGTGGAAAAAGGAGTTATAATATGAGTCATCACACCACCATATCACCTCAAATTATCAACACACTGGCAATAAGTAATGATCCTTGGGGAGTCAAAGATAAAAATTCATGCTTTATTTACGGCAATCTGGCATTAAAATCTCTTCAGAATTTTTCAAATTCATTTGAATTTGAGGGGTTTTATGAGAATGAACTTCCCTGGGATAGTGCTAAATTTGCAGAAGAATTTATCAAGCATGATAAGAAAGTGATGGAAAAACAACAAAGAATATGTTCAGTTGAAACACATATATTTGGACGAGAGCAAATTCTGTCATCTTATTTTTTCGAAAAACTTCCTTTTTATCATGAAAATGGAAACTGTATTGGAGTCATATATCATGGCTGGAAAGCCCAAAGTTATTCATTAACTCATCTGTATCAATATCATGATAAACTACCCGCCTCCATTATGCTCCAACCACCGACTGATCTTTTTACTCAATGTGAATGGGATATCATTTTCCTCTTTCTACAAAAAAATACCAGAAGACAGATCGGGCAGATATTAAATATTGCTTATCGAACTGTTGAATCCTATATAGCCCAGATATATCACAAAATAGGAATTAATTCCAGTCAACAACTAGAGGAATATTGTCGGGCCAATAATTTCAATCACTATATACCGGAAAGATTTTTATTGTCTTAAATTAGATAGTTATGCTCGGTTTCATATGCTGCCCTTGTCCATGATTAATGGACAAAATAGCTAGCCTTTCTGGAATATATTTTTATTTAAAAACGTTATAGTTATACTCAATAATTTTTTAAAGGTTATACATGAAAAAATTTGGATGTAAAAAAGTTCCTTTTATTACCACTCAGTTAACAAATACATGGGATAGAAGCACAGAATCATGGTTCGTAAAAGATAAGGAACTTCGCTTTATTTACATAAATACTGTCGCTATTAAAGCCAATAAATTACCTAAAAAATTTAATATTATTGGATATACTGATAAAGAATTACCTACACCGTTCAATCATTTTGCTGACCTTTTTGAAGAGCATGACCGCAAAGTCTTAGCATGCATGCAACGAATATCATCTGTTGGCACTTACCCTCAAGGCAATGGTCAACAACTTAAATCCTATTTTTGTAATAAATATCCATTAATGGATGAAGATAATCAATGTATTGGAATCATTTCTCACGCTAAAGAAATAGATCATTTCACAGTATCTCATTACATGATGAATACTATGTCTATATCTGTTAAACTTAGACCACCTAACAATATATTGACACAGAAAGAATGGATAATAATATTTTTATTCTGTCGCGGCATCAGTAATAAATGTATTGCTAATGAAATGAAAATCTCATACCATACTGTGGAAAAATATTTTGAAAGTATCTACCATAAACTATCAATTGGATCATCGATTGAATTAAGGCTATTTTGCAAAGAAAATGGCTATGACATATATACTCCACCAAGATATTTTCAACCTACAGGTCACTTTTTATTATAAATAATCGATTTTATTAATTATATGTTCCTTACTCTGGTTTATTTAACTAATCTAATTAGCTAAGGAGATAAATGTAAATTTTCAACGTGATTTTATATCAACAAATATCATTTATGGTGTATAAATCATATTGTTTTTTAGCGCCTTACTGAACTCAGATTAAATTCATCGTAATAGTTAATTTTTTAGTGCCCAGATGTATAGCGATAAGTAAGCTATTAATTAACACTTTAACATCAGTTACCATTATTCATAATGAATTGATTGGATGTTATCAGGGGATTTTCTGACCGGATCTGATGCCAGGCTTCCCCAGTTACTGTGCAAGCACCCTGTGAGAAACGCCACCCTCAAACACTTCGTTGGTCTGACTAAGTATTGGGCTTCACGATTTTTCGCACGCTTACCCACCAGCCAAGCCGAATCAGGTTCACTGACGTATAGATAAAATTAGTGATCTTATCCTCAGAAGAATAAATAAGGCCAATGGATTGGCTTTATTTTTAAAATAATCTAACTCCGTATTTTTATTCCAGAAGTTAAGAGAGCTTTTTTACAGTCCTGAATACCTTCGTTATAGCCAGCATCATAAAAACCATCAGGCGGAGATTCACAGACAGGCAAAGATACTGCAATCTTATCCAGAACCGGGTTGCTACAAATATCTAAGTTGAACTTGAAATACAACTTTATATCTTGTAGCTATACCATTTTAAGTAAGTTTTTTATTTCATTATTCTTCAAAAACTAAATTAAGCAGAATTTCCCTAACTTTAATTTTATTTAAGTTTAGTTATTCCAACGGCCAAAAAATTCAAACCCGGTTTTTGGGTTAAAAAGCTCATATAGTTGATTATGCTGACACTTCCTAAATATATCTTATCGAATTACAATGTCTCGCATACGCTATTTAAGAAACATTCTTTAATTAATCGCACATTATTTCAATTAAATACTATTTTATTCGCATTATTCTGGCCCAGAGATAACACCTTTTCTTTCATCCTATTACACAGTCATCGTTATAAGAATAGTTCTCTCCATCCCCGGTTCATGACAGAAAATTCTTGACACATGTCACTTAATTACTCATGACTGAAAAATCAAATTCATTAATTTGTCTAATTATTAATCATACTAAAATGTTTTTGTATAAAATAGTATTAATTGTTACATTTACAAATAATTAAAGTTACTATATAAAATAATAATAAGGCTTAATTAATAAATATATGTATTTTGACGCGCAAGTTATTATATTCTATTATGAGACTAAAATATTTTAAGTATAATGAAGGTATAATTGGCAGGCAGGCCTCGCAGATAACGGCTGGAATAATCATTCAGGAGTCACAATGCAAAATATAAAAAACAAACCCAATAATATCACACCACAATTAATTCACACGTGGGAAAAAAGCAACGAACCTTGGGGAGCTAAAGATCTCCAATCACGGTTTATCTATGCCAATTCCGCTTTTTATCAACTACTCAACTTACCAGAGGATTTCAATATTACCGGAATTTCTACAGGTGAATTACCTTCTCCTGTTGCAGAATATGCAGAAGAGTTCTACCGTCAAGATCAGAAAGTTATTCAAACCATGCAACGAGTTACTTCATTGGAAACTCATCCATTTGAAGAACATAGGATTAAGCAAATCTATCTTTGTAATAAATATCCACTTTTTGATGAAGATGGTCATTGTATTGGTATTACTTTTCATATGTGTAAAACGGAAAATTTTTCTGTTGCCTATTATTATGAAAAAACATCTCCGTCGGCACTGCAATTCATACCACCTAATGACACACTGACGCAAACTGAATGGGAAGTCCTTTTTCTGTTCCTTCGTTCATTGGATGAAGAGAGTATCAGTGACGAATTAATGATAAGTACGGAAGATGTGGTTAATCATATTCAGTCAATTTACCGAAAATTTGATTTACCACTGCATGCAGAATTAAAAGATTTCTGCAAAGAAAACAAATTTGATCTTTATATTCCAGA
The DNA here is from genome assembly GCF_011189495.1 of Photorhabdus stackebrandtii. NCBI lineage: Bacteria > Pseudomonadati > Pseudomonadota > Gammaproteobacteria > Enterobacterales > Morganellaceae > Photorhabdus > Photorhabdus stackebrandtii. The sequence continues at coordinate 67,285 of NZ_PUJV01000008.1, read as the reverse complement.
AAGATTTGTCACTATTGGTAGCATAGAATTATATTGATTATAAACTTAAATATTAATAATCAAATTTTAAAACTGAAAAAGAGGAATGATAATATGAATAGTAAATTAACCATTTCAGCCCAAGTAATTAATACATTAGAGCAAAGTAATGACCCTTGGGGGATAAAAGATGAAAACTCATGTTTTATTTATGGTAATTCAGCAACAAAAAAATTTATTCATGATTTTAAAAAATCATTTGATTACGAGGGGCTTTATGATGATGAACTCAATTGGGACGGAGCTGAGTTTGCAAAAGAATTTATTGATCATGATAAAAGTGTGATGGCAAACGGAAAAAGAGTATGTTCACTTGAAACACATTTATTTGGTAAAGATAAATTTCTATCATCTTATTTTTGTGAAAAAACACCTATTTACCATGATAATGGAAATTGTATAGGAGTTATGTATCATATGTGGAAAGCTCAGGATTTCTCATTAACTCGTCTATATCATGGAAAACTCCCTGCATCTATTTTGTTCCAGCCACCGACTGATTTATTTACTCAACGGGAATGGGATGTTATTTTCCTTCTTTTACAAAAGTATACCAGTAAGCAAATGGGCAAAATGTTGGATATCTCCTATCGCACCGTTGAAACTCATATCTCACGGATATATAGAAAAATTGGTGTCAATTCCAGTTATCAGTTGGAAGAATATTGCCGGCTGAATGATTATGATCTCTATGTACCAGAAAGATTTGTACACCCAGAAAGCAGAATGTTTCTTTAACCTTTAGATTAAAAAGGAATTTTTGATAACATGAAGAAGAACTATGCAATATCACCGCAAATTATTAACACAATGGAAATAAGCAATGAGCCGTGGGGAATAAAAGATAGTTCTTCAAACTTCATTTACAGTAATTCTGCAACAAAAAAATTTGTTCATAATTTTAAGGAATCATTTGATTACGAAGGATTTTATGATCATGAACTTCCCTGGGATGGGGCTGTTTTTTCAAAAGAATTTATTACCCACGATAGAAATACAATGACAAAAGGACAAAGAATATGTTCAATTGAAACTCATGTATTCGGGCAAGAGCAAACTCTATCGTCCTATTTTTGCGAAAAATTACCACTTTATCATGACAATGGTAATTGTATGGGTATTGTGTTTCATATGTGGAAAGTAAAAGAGTACTCATTGACCTACCTACATCGATATCATGAAAAACTACCATCATCCATTATACTCCAACCGCCGACTGATCTTTTTACTCGACATGAATGGGATATCATCTTTCTCTTTTTACAGAAATACTCCAGAAAACAGATTGGGAAAATACTAAATATTACCTATCGTACGGTTGAAACACATATGGCCCGGATATATCGTAAGATAGGTATTACTTCCAGTCAGCAATTGGAAGAATACTGTCTAGTCAATAATTTCAATCACTATATACCAGAAAAATTTTTATTGTCTTAGATTAAGTATTACTTCCCTGTTTCAACACACTACCTTTGTTAGTTATTTGTTGATAAAATGAATAGCCCTGTAGGAATATGACTCTTATTCATAAATAGAATATATTTATACTCAATAGTTCAAAAAAAACAATACATTAAAGGATATATATGAATAAATCAGGATTAAGAAAAGTCCCTTTTATTACTTCTCAGTTAACAAATATGTGGGACAGAAGCTCTGACCCTTGGTTTGTAAAAGATAAGGAATCTCGTTTTATTTACGCAAATAGCGTGTTTATTAAAGCCAATAAGTTACCTGAAAATTTTAATATTATAGGGTACACGGATGAAGAATTACCAACACCAGTTAGTGGTTTCGCTCACCATTTTAAAGAACATGAGCGCAGAGTCTTAGCGTGTATGCAACGAATATCATCTATTGGTACTTATCCTCAAGGTAGTGGTCAACTACCTAAATCCTATTTTTGCGAAAAATATCCACTGATGTGTGAGAATAATCAATGTATTGGAATCATTTCTCATGCCAAAGAAATAGATCATTTTACGGTATCTCATTATCTTAAGAATAATATACCAATATCTATCTACCCCAGGCCACCCAATAATTTATTGAAAGATAAAGAGTGGATAATTATTTTTCTATTTTGCTGTGGCATTAGTAATAAAGATATAGCCACTGAAATGAATCTCTCATGCCGTACTGTAGAAAAACATTTTGAAAATATTTATGAGAAATTTTCCGTCGGATCGGTTTTGGAGTTAAGGTTACTTTGCAAAGAAAATGGTTATGACCTCTATATCCCACCAAGATATTCTGAGTCTATAAGTCATTTCTTATTAACATAGTCAATTTTATTATTATTTGTTTCGCCCTAACCTATTGATCATTATAGTAATAATCAGGAATACAATAATGGCATTACAGATTTTTCTACTCCTTCAAACGATAAAGTTCTATGCCGACAAAACATATTGAAAACGTTTTGGATGACTGACGATATATACCGCCCATTGCGGCGGATGTTACCGTGTCCAGAATAATCTTCTGTTTACTTTAGCCTCTTACTTACAGCAAGGCGACGGCCTGCGCACAACTTTGATTCAGAATCCTCATTATCGTCTCCGCCCCACTTCGATTGGGATTTATCCTTATCATTCGTTTTTCTAATGTGGGATCAGACTGACGGAATGTACCGGACACCCGGTAAAACAGTGGCGGTATTTCAAATTTTGATTCGGCCCCCACCGGATAAGGCAATGCACCGAGTTGATGGGCAAAACAAAGCACCTGCTCTGCAATCTCTTCATAAAATTCCACCAGCAATACTTTCGATTGTGCATTTGCGACAACCGCCTGTTTTACCTGCGGTATAACGCCCTGATTAAGCCAGATAACCAGCGTTTCATTAACCTGAGCCTGTACCGCATGCATCACTGGCGCAAATACCAGTCCACGCAATACTTTTAATGCCTGAAATCCTTGTATCTGACTTCCGCCGGAATACATATTACGCCGGATGCGGTCTATTAGCGTTTGTTGACCTGCCACAACACCGACACCTTGCGGACCGAACAGTTTAAAGCTGGAAAAAGTCGATAACGCCGCACCACATTCACAACCAATATGTTCCACTTTCATAGCAGCATAATTATCGTCAACCAGAACCGGTAGTGACGCCGCATTCAGCAGTGATATGACAGCCGCCAGCTCATAAGAATCATCAATTTTCTGCCGCGTATGCTGTACCAATCCCCCCACCGGCCAATGTTGCAAAATCGCAACCCGTATTTGTTCTGGTTGATTAAAATCCGCCCGAACAAGATGTAATCCCATCTGTTCAGCAATCATCGCTGTCGTGGGATATAACGGCGCATCATGAATCAGCAAGGTATCGCCTGCCTTTAGCAATGCCGCTAAACCACAACGTATTGCACCAGTTCCCGCCCCTTGCACCAACACAGCAGCCTCAGCCGAAAAGAAATCAGCAATGATCCGCTCAACTCGCTGTGTCATCTGTGGCTGGTTCAACCCCGGTACCAACCCTAAATCTCCCGTGGTAAGAAAGTCTGCGCCGGGAAAATGACGGCAGATAATATCAACCAAACGAAACTGTTTTTGCTGCGCCTGCATCATATTCAGACTATGTAATGGATAAGTGTTCAATATCTGCTCTCCGGCACTCCCCCTTTTATTTTTTCATCGCAAAATAAGGGGGGAGATCTATTCAATTAACCGATGCCTATCAGATGGATAATGTTGGCCAAAACACCAACAATAATCGTTGCGATAGGCCCAATAGCCATTTCAACTAAAGGACGTTTAGATGTACGATTGAGCAGATAAATGCCCGCCACCACCATAAATCCCATTCCCGGCAGGATAGCGTTGGCAGCAATCATTCCCCCTACCAATAGGGCAACTTCCAGCATACGAGTAATGACAGTACGAATATGGTCGCCACATGCTTTTACGCCAGGGTATTTATCCAGCCAGATAGCAATTTTTGCCAGTAGTTTGATTTCCATAAACATAATCACACTGCCGGCAATGAAAGCGATCCATAGGTTATTCGTGACTAATCCAGCGACAAACACAAACTTCATGCCGACCGGGCTATAAACCCCTGTGGCGATTGCCGTCATCCCCACTAACGGAACAAAACTGATCGCCCTGGCAAGCGCTACCAACATGGCGTTAGCCCCTTCTCCTTGTGCCATCAGTTGTAGTGATACAGGACCTTCCGCCAATAAACTGAGTGACATTGAGGCCGCTACCGCAGTTAATCCCCCACTTAGCACCAGTAACCAGATGTTGTTTTGAATACGTTGGATCCGCGTGGAAAACAAGCCGACCAGAACCTCATTCGCGCCTTTAGCCGGGGCCGGCCCATCCCCTGATTTGGGCGCACGCTCTTTCATGGCAAAGTAGAACATCACAATCATCGAAATCAGCAGCGCTATCCCGTTAGGATCCAGTTGTACCGATTTATCCAGGGAACCGCCAAAACTCAGTGAGCCTATCGCTTTCGTCGCAACATACCCCACCAATGTCGCAATCAGCACCCATATCCCTTTGCCATATCCGTATTGATAGGCCACAACAATGGCAGGAAATAACGCGAAACAGGCAACAATGGGATCGCCAACTTTGCTCAGATTATTCATGAAATTTACCGGCAAATGGGCAAAGATATCGACAACCGATCGTAAACCCGTCATCAAAGCGACGGCATACAGTGCCCCCAGGACCCCGGAAAGTATGAAACCTTTTTTACTGTTTGCACACCAGGTGCCAATGACGTCGGTTCCCAGCAACAGGCTATGCACCAGAATAATTGGCGCCGTCAGCGAAAACGGGATACCAAAACCGATAACCAAGCCAAAACTTAAGGCAAAACTGGTCGCAGCCAGGGTTTTACGATCCATCCGCCCTTCAAGATGTTCCGGGATTAAAGGACGCAGACCATCATGAAACACCGCGATACCACAGTTAGCCATCATGGTGGATATTCCACCAACAACTGCCAACAAACCCGCTTTAAACGGATCAATTTCCATTAAACGTGTGAAAAACTCATATTCCATCTTCCCGTCCTCATGAAGAAAAAATAGCCCTGATGACCACCGGAATAACGGCTTCTATATCCTGACCAGTAAAACCAAATGCTGTTTTCCCAGCGTTAATATGGGCAATAATTTCTTCATCAGGCAGGATTTTCCCCGGCATGCTAATCGTGACGCATTTATCAATACCAACAATAGCTATCGCCATTGCCAAAGCGCCTCCACCAGTATTACAAGCCCCCAAGTAGTAATCCGCATTACCGCTCTTGAGAGCCATAGCGGCATCAATGTCGCCCATTACAGTAATGGATGAGGCTTTATCTCCGGCCAGACGGCGTAAGGTTTCAGCAATTTTTTCCTTCTCAATTTGTCCTCCAATAACAAATCTCATATGTTTTTCCTTTATTTGAAAAATACAGCGGGGTTATCACGTAACATCAAATCAATTTCTATCTGTGTCAATCCGGCATGGCTTAACATCGGCACAAAGGTGCTGATTAAATATTCAAACCCATTGCCACCATTGGCTTTCAAATGGGAACGGCGGGTAATATCCATCGATAACATGACGCGGTTAAGCAGGCCGCGTTGGGCCAATGTCTGTAACATGGCAATCCGTTTTTCATCCGGGTAGTAATCGTTTTTGCCAATTGTGTCAAACTGTATGTAGGCCCCCTGTTCAATCATGCGCAGTATGCTGTCCAGATTGTCTCTAAGATCACAGTGACCAATCACCACCCGTTCAGCATCTACGCCCCGCTTTTTCAGTAACGCCAATTGCTCAAGCCCCATCGTGCTTAATGACGTATGGGTAGAGACAGGACGCCCGGTTTCCAAATGCGCGATAGCCGCGGCGTGAAATATTTTCTCTTCATCAGGCGTAATCACCCCTTTGCTGGAACCAATTTCCCCAATGACCCCGGCTTTCAACGTTGTACCATCAATACCCTGTTCAATCTCAGCGATCATTTCATCCGCCAGTTGCCGGGCTGTGGTGTGTGCCACATGCTGAGGAAAAAAAGCAGACTGGTAATAACCGGTTGAGGCGATTACGTTAATGCCGGAATCCCGCATTAAATCCAGCATAAACTGTGGGTTACGCCCCATGTAGCGATTGGTCATTTCTACAATATTGCGTACACCCAGGCTGACCAATGTTTTCATCTCATCACAAATCAGCTCGTATTGATCCAGCCGGCAGTCAAGGTTGTTTTTAAATGACGATAAATCAATATGCAGATGCTCATGCGCATAGGTATAGCCGGATGCATCAAATCTATCTTGCTGAGTCATGAGAATGCTGCCCAAATGTGAGGATGATGCAAATGAATTTATTCCCCATTATCAAGGATACGATTTCCCTGGCTGTCATAAAGCCCTTCCAATACCGGATGCCCTGACTGAATGCCGCTGACCAACGCCACATCACTGCGGGTGGCAAATATCTGAGTACGAAAGCACAACACGACAGCACAGCCGACCGGAAATTCACCGCTAAGGGAAAAGTGGTAATCAATACTGCTGTTATCCATCGGTAACAGGTGAGTGGATATGATCTGGCCGTTTGGCATGAATATCAGCGCGTTATGAGCTCGCCCACGACGATAATAACCGCCTCCATAGCAATAGCTGTTGCCGTTAAACCGATGGGATATTTCTGTCAGATACAGCATAGCAATACGTTCGGGCTGTTCTCCCTGAAAATTGGCAAGGATTGTTCCGGTTAGTGCATGTCCGGGCTCTGTATGGGTAACACCATATTTTGCCAGTAACGGCAAGGTGCTACAGCTTGACGCCGACGGGGCATTTATCTGTGTTACCTCAACTCCGGCCCGCTGTAAAATCTCTTTTGCTTTCAGCAAAGTAAATAAGTTTGGTGCAGGCAGTGTCTGTTGCAGCGCCTCTTGCCACAATAAGCAAGGAAAATGTGTTAATCCCACCAGTTTTACGCCGGACATCGCCATAATGCGTCGCACAACGGTGTTCAATACCGATAAATGAAAACCTGCTTCCTGTCCGGGATATAAATGATCATGTTCATCATAGATTTTCAGCATAATGCATTGTACATTTCCTTTATGCTGTGCCAGACAGGAAATTTCCTCTGCTTTTTCTAAAGAAAATACCGTGATCACTTCCGGGTGTTGCTGTATCACTGAGGAGAGCATGTTACGGGGGATCTGCACCAGATGACCGGCATGAATAACCGGGATCTTGCTACTCATTAATATCCTGGCTTCTTTAAAATCCACCGCAGTCACCCCCTGATAACCCAATTCTATCAGTTTGTGTGCCAACCAGGGGTTACGCCCAATCTGTTTAGTCATCAGATACAGCGCAATATCATGGTGCTTCGCTACCGCAAGCAACCGCCCGGCATTTTCCAAAACCTGATCAACGTCAATGACATATGTATCGGGTAGTAAAGCGCCTTTCTCCCATAATGTATGGGCAGTTTCAATCAGTGCAGAATTTTGTTTTTTTAGTGCATTAATAAACATGCTGTACCTCCTTGTACTCCTGACAGCGGTCAATGCCAAAGCAAGAAATAAATGTTTAAATAATTATTTTTTTGAATATTTGATGGAAAAAAAATTCCTTCATCTCTGTTGCCGTGCTACTCCTGATCTTTTGCCGCCCAAAGGCTAAACAAGTTCGCCAGCAGATAACCCTCTTCACAGGGATGTAATTGCACGTCAAATTGTGCCAGCAACGAAGCGTTAATCGCCCGCAAATGCGTAAAGGCATCAGATTGACGTACTTCCATCAACAGTTCAGCATCCATTGAACCGATTTGTTCTCCCCGGCGCGAGCGCATCAATGCATTTGCCATATGTGTTACTACCATTTCACCCAGCCCATTCCTGACAGGGATTTCCCAATCATTCTCAAGCTGAGTCACAACTTGCAGCATGCCATCGCAGATGTCCTGATCGATGACATTTCCCTGACAGAGCAGATTCAGTCGATTTTCCATTTCATTTACTCCGTCCATTTCAAACTAATAACTTGGATCCTGTTGACCTGTCAGTACACGTTGTTGATGAGCCAACAACTCTGTTTTATCCACCGTAGTACGTAAAAGTTGTTGAATCGGAATGTCATCAGCTCTGGTTAAAATCACCGCCTCTGAGGCTTGTATAAAGAACGGGTTTCCACGGAGCGGTACCGCGATAAGCTCCCGGGAACTCAGTTCATCCTCTCTGCTAGCGTTCCAGATCACTGCATCAATGTCGCCTTTCGCCACCTTATCCAGGCTTTCGTGGTAAGAGATATCCACCAGCGTGATATCCTGCCCGGCAAAGTACACTTCTGTCATGATCTTCTGGTCGGCAGAATGATTATCCAACCCAATACGACGGATGTTATGTTCACCTCCCTTACGATAAATCAGTTGATGTGCCGCAACATAGGTATGTGGGCCTAATTCAAGTACAGCGCACACATCATGTTGTTCCAGATAAGTTTGCGCCGCCAGATGAGATACCACCGCCAGGTCATAAATGCCGTTACGCAGACATTCCACCCTCGCGTCTGAACCTCTCATGTGGGCAAAGTAAAACGGAATACCATCAAATTGCGCTTTCAGACCACTCGCCAGCCCTTCGTACAATCGGGTATAAGGCAACGGCATCACACAAACCACGTTACCGATATCGGCATGTGCTAACAGCGCCTTGTGATCCAGACTGACCAGGTAACTACCGTTACGCCCCCGTCGATCCACACAAATTGCACCGGAATTCTCCAGTTTTTTTAATGCAAACTGTACCAACCCAACCGACAACGCATAGTCAGACGACAGCTCCTCAATGGTCCTCAAGCGGTTACCATTGCACTCACCTAGCAGATAACGCGCCAAACATGCCTGAGCGACCCCCTCTTTTTTAAGCAGACCACGACTCATAATTATTCTTCATTTTTTTGAATGTATTTATATCCGATTTAAAGAAACAAATAACAATCGGAAAATAGCAAAAATGCGAATGAGGTCACGATTAAATGAGTATTTTTTTGCAATTGCCGCAAAATCCAGCTTTTCATTAAACTATTTTTACGCTTTGGTTGTGGCCGGCTCCGGACGTTTCAACACTGCGTAGGTTAACCCTCCCAACAGTGTACCGACAATAATCGACATCAAATAACCCAGTACTGGTGTAATAGCCCCTGGGATCAACAATACAAACAAGCCACCGTGCGGCGCCATCAGTTGTGCGCTCACGGCCATAGAGAAAGCCCCAGTCACCGCACCACCGACGATACAGCATGGGAGCACACGCATCGGATCACGGACAGCAAAAGGGATCGCCCCTTCGGAAATAAAGCACAACCCCAACACCAATGCAGCTTTGCCGCTTTCCCGCTGAACGCTATCGAATTTCCTCCGGGCAATCAGTGTCGCCACGCCCATTGCCAGCGGTGGGACCATCCCCGCCGCCATAATGGCAGCCATTGGCGCGTAGGTTTGCGAACTGAGCAAGCCGACACCAAACGCATAGGCGGCTTTGTTTACCGCTCCTCCCATATCGGCACACATCATCCCGCCCAAAATAGCGCCTAACAGGATCGCGTTGGTCGTGCCCATATTTGAAAGCCAATGTGTTAGACCCGCCATAATACCGGCGACCGGTTTACCGACAACGTAGATCATAATCAGACCAGTAATCAGGCTGGCGAACAGCGGAATGATCAAGATCGGTTTTAGCGCGGACATACCCTGCGGCAACTTCACTTTGGTGCTGATCAACTTCACCGTGTAACCGGCAAGGAAACCGGCAATAATGCCGCCGATAAAGCCCGCATTCGTGCTGGCTGCCAACATACCACCAATCAAGCCAGGCGTCAGACCGGGGCGATCAGCGATCGAGAAAGCGATATAGCCTGCCAGCACGGGCACCATCAAGGCGAAAGCCGAACCACCACCGATCTGCATCAGCGCCGCCGCCAATGTACCCGGTTCTTTGAATGCGGTGATACCAAAAGCAAATGACAACGCGATACACAGCCCCCCCGCCACCACCATCGGCAGCATATAAGAGACACCGGTTAACAGATGGCGATAGATGCCGGTGCTCTCTCCTTGCCCGGTTTTAGCATCTTGCTTTTTTGGCTCAAAAGGTTTGGCTTCGACCAGCGCTTTGTCAAACTCCTGATCCGCCTTCTTCAACGCCAGGCTGGTTGAGGTACGGTACATCGGCTTTCCGGCAAACTTCGCCAGATCCACGTCAATATCTGCGACTATCAGAACCAAATCCGCTTCTGCCACCTCTTCCGGCGTAATAACATTACCCGCCCCCACTGAACCGCGGGTTTCCACCTTCACCCACCAGCCACGTTTTTTGGCTTCGGTTTCGATAGCTTCGGCGGCCATAAAGGTATGCGCCACTCCCGTAGGACAGGCAGTAACCGCAACAATACGTTTTGTGTCATAACTCAGGTCAGTTGCCGGTATCAGATAGTGCTTCGCGTCGGCTTTTGCCTGCTGAAAGAACTTTTCCGGTGCATGCAATGCCTGTTCCGTGTTACCAAGATAAATAAACTTGCCGTTTAGGGTGCTATCGGCGGGAATGGTATCGCCGGTCACTACCACCAAATCAGCTTCAGCCGGATTTTCTGTCAGTATCAGCCCACTTTCCGCAGCAGCAGCACTGAGGACGGTTTTCACCAGATAGCTTCCGGCCAGTCCTAATAAAGGATCAACGATAAGCAACGTTTTCATTACATCTCCCCCTCACCTAAACCGGAAGCAATCGCTTCACCAATAGCAGCTATCGCCTGCTGCGCATCGTCACCGTTAGCAGTGACGTGAAGCCGATGACCTTTTTTAACGCCCAGCGCCACAATTTTCATCAGACTGCGGCCATTTGCCGGTTGACCGGTACTATCAAGATTGATGATGGTAATTTCACTGGAGAATTGCCGGATAACGTTAACCAACACGGCACCGGGACGAGCATGCAAGCCGTGGTCGTTACGCACGATGAACTCTGCGCTAAATATTTCGCTCCGCTCCGGTGCGCCATTGGTCAGCAATGCCAGTACCGTCGGCGCATCAGCCTTCAGCAAGCATTCTGCTTTCCGTGCTAATAGCAAATTGCTCAGGTGATTCAACACATTCAGCGGCTGATCGTCGGTAACCGCAACAGTCAACAACATCACCACTACTGGTTCGTTGTCCCGCGTGCATAACCGGCTGACAGCTACTGCACTAGTCAGATTACCGTCGGAGCTGTCGTTCAGCCAAATCCCCTGTCCGAGATCCAGAGGTTTACTATTAATCACTTTGCTGACAAAAGTCGTATCCACCGCACCCGCTTGTTGTAACCGTCCGGCATTCAGCGCCTGTAGTGTCAACAGATCACCGGCATTAACATCCAGCGAAATCAGGCTGGTATCGAATTTAAATGCGGCTTGCTGACCTTCTCCCATTAGCAAGCTACGCAGTGCCTGAGCTGAATCGACAGTTTTTAGCTGCCCGGCAATGCGATCGTCGCTCAACAGGTGTGCTAACTGACGCAATAGTGACAAATGCTCATCGGAACATGCAGCGATACCAATGACCACATAACACATAGCGCCTTTATCCCATTCCACGCCCTGGGGGAAGTGAAATACCTGTACATCAGTTTTCAGCACCAAATCGCGGGTATTGATCGTGCCATGCGGAATGGCGATACCGTTGCCAAGGTAGGTGGAAATTTGCTTTTCACGTTGCAGCATACCGTCAACATAGGCATCACTGACATTACCATTAGCGGCTAGCATGGCCGCCACCTGGCGAATAGCATCCTCTTTACTGGTCGCAGTTGCACCAGTGTGGATATTCTGTAGAGTCAATTGGAACATAATTTTCCTCTCTCACTGAAGATAGAACCGTTTCAGTTATGCTGAGAAAAAAAGCGTTAATTAACCCACCATATAAGGAAAATGAGATAAAACTGAAACGTTTCAACCAGTGTGGAGTATGATTAATTATTATTCAATATTTGCACTGTATAATATTGCGATTTTTTGAGATTACGCACACTTTTTCCAATATCGTTCTTTAAATATCTCCAGTTGAAGGAATTAGCAAACAGATAACTACCAAGAATATCCACCCACTTGCAAAAAGCTGTGATGACAATAAATAATGGAAGCTATGTTAATCTCGGAATATGGCAAATCGTGCTCTGTCTATCTATTCTTTTGCCTGCCAGGGATGAGATTCAATGATTAATGAAATGACAAAATATACAAATCTGATAATTGCGATATAATAAATTATTTTAACAATCAGCATGAAAACGATGCTGGCATGGCTTTCAACGTCAATTTCGTTCTGCACAACAACCAATCTCAGGTTATCTGTATTTCTCTCCACGGGAATGAATGAGATAAACCCGGAGTTCTTATTACCAATAAGATGACTTTCATGACTGTTGGCGTCCGTCGGCTATTATCTGTCAAGATAGTGGATAACTTTCACTACTGTTTTTATTGCCATCATTAAAGGGTCATATCCTTATCCCCGGTATTTAATGAAGAATAAGATATTAGTGAAACAATTAAACGGATGGCGTTATTAGTTATCACAGCAGGTTGAGGTAAGTATATTTTTTTAATTAAAAATCAATATATTATTCTATTAAAATGATAATTGGATGACATTTAAGTGAATGAGAAGCTGTTTTATCTATTGGGTTATTTTTCTGAGAAAATAGGCGGAAGCCGAAGGCCATCAATATCGCTATGTGACCATTGGGCAAATCAGTGATGGGGTGCCAAAGATTGATGATTGGAATGACCCTAAAAAAAATTCCACCTCCCTATCATTTTCCGGATCCGGAGCCAAAAGGCTATCAGGTCCACCCGTTAAATCGACGTTATGTACTGGAAGTGTGCCCGTTCCGGGCCTGGGTCTTGCAGCTACATCATCAAAAAGAGGCTGGGCTTATCGCAGTGAGGATTTATGGGCGCAACAGCTTAATCACTGGCGTTCACGCCAGCAGGTAATATTGCAGGAGAGGCAAGTGATTCTGCGCAGTATGGATCCCCGAATTCTCAGTCAGTTATTGCCGGCAATGATAATCAGTGATTGGTCGGGGTTCCTGACACCGGTGAGTGAGTTAATGATCGACGCACCTCGTCCTGGATAGTCATTTATCGTATGCCTGGCGTCATTCCGATTACGCCCTGAAAGGGAAGGCATTTATGATCAGTAGTGATGTATGGGAAAACCACGGAGAGTTAGCTGAAAAACTGGATGAGCCAGAGAGGCGATTAGTGGAACAGATTATTCATTGGCTGAAAGCGCATTTAGAAAACGGCGATGATATGAGTAACCTGACCAGTGAGGATTATTTGCAGGCGCTCAATGAGCAATATCCGACCACTAATTTATAAAGTTGATATACCAGACCAGCACGCCTTTATTGAATTGCGCATTCAGCATTTGGGTGGGAGTTGATTACCGATATATAAAGTATATCTCATCAGGAAAACTGACTCGTGATAAACATGAAAACAAACTCACCCGTATTGTCGGCAATATTTATTAATATCGCTTTTATGTATGCGCCTTAACAGGCGCATACATCAGAATTGCTTATTCAACTGAACAAGCAGAAGCCCTTGGGACATAATCGAAGTGTAATTCCCGATGCCGATTTCTTTTTACACTCCAAACGCCGTGAAAGCGCTCTGCATTACTGGCGGTATACCGCACTGTATGGCGAATATTGCTGTGCCCAAGATAATCTTGTATCAACCGAGTATCCACCCCCCTATCTGCAAGAGCAAAACCGCAGGCATGCCGCAACATGTGCGGGTGCGAACCTATCGAAATATTAGCCCGTCGCCCTAACTGGCTAATGATTTGATAAATACGCTGGCGAGTCAACGGGTTCCCGTAACGTGACAAAAATAACCAATCGCTATCTGCACCCTGAAAGGTTTTACGTACTTTAAGCCACGCTTTGATCGCCCGAATTTCATAGCCTAAGAGAGGATGATTTGTACAAAATCCACCTTTCAAACGCCGGATGTACAAACTTCCATCTTCCAGATCCAAATCGGATAACCGTAGATACCTAGCTTCACTAACACGTAATCCATGAACAAAACTCATATATACCAGACAATAGTCGCGCTCCCGATTAGAGCTCTCTTTTGCCACTTCCAGCATACTTTCCACTTCGTGTTGCGTCAGATGTTTTCGTTGACCCATTATGGTCTATCCCAAATATTCTTTGCTTTAACGCATTGAACACACTGCGTTATCTGTAACTGATTAAGACCCGGAACCAACCCTAAATCCCCCATAGTAACTAAATCTGCACCAGGATGGCGACAGATGACTGAACGAAATTGCTTTTGCTGTGCCTGATCCATGTTCAAGCTGTGTAATAGATAGGTTTTCAATGTCTGCTCTCCGTAACCCTCCCCCTATTCTTACCATCACACAATAAAAAGAAAAATAGTGATTCAATTAACCGTCCCTTATCAAATGAGTCATTTTGGTTTAAAATATCAACAAAAATCACTGCGATAGGTTCAACAACCATTTTAACAAAAGGATCTGTCAACCAGATTGATTTTTAGTTCAAATCACAAGAAAGGATATTTATGTGGTAATACTTGTCGGCTGTCGATAAACGTTCCATCTCTCTGTTTTTCTGCCGGAGAAACCCAGCGGGCAATAAAATGACTGGCTGGTCACACTAACAGATGTTCCTCTGTGCAAAACGATGCCGTACTCCAGCCAGATACGAAGTTCGATTTTTCAAATCGTCATCCAATTTTACCCATGTCACCATAATAATATCCTTCACTGCTAAGTGGTAGTTTTAAACACTCAGACATTATGACTCATTATTGCCCTTTTCAGCTAATCATTTGCGCAAAAATATGATCTGTGAATGTACTCACACGTTTAAAGATTACATGTTACTCTTTCAATTATTTATTATTTAAAACAATAAGATAGATATCAATTCATCTTCCCATGCTGCTATTCTTAATCTGTCTCAAATAATATCCATGATAAGGAATAGGTTAATGAAAAGAATCATTAATGTGTTGCAGGACCCCGGTAAATCTTCATACGGCCCAGTGTTGATTTCAGCAAACCGAGTAATTGATCTTCCGATCCGCCATCTCAGTATAGAGCAACCTGACATTAGTTTTTTCCTTAAAACCACACAATATAATCTCGATAAACAAGAAAAATAGGAATACAGACAAAGGATGCTAAGTTTTAGATTCAATCTATATAAAAATATTTAAATAATTTTAATACTAAACAGTACCAATGGTTATATTCTGTATATAGAGGTATTTTTACATCAAATAATAGATCATTTAATTAACACATATAGGTAAAAATAAAAAATCTTATTTTTTGACGAACTAACTGTTGCAATATGTTATATAATCAGGTTATTTTAAGTGGAATCATTAAAAACTCTTCATATAACTACTTCAATGATATTTAAGGAGTTGCCATGTCAAATATAAGAAACAAGCCAAATAATATCACTCCGCAATTAATTTATATGTGGGAAAGGAGTAATGAACCTTGGGGGGCTAAAGATTGCCAGTCAAAATTTATCTATGCCAATCCTGCCTTTTACCAATTACTCAACTTGCCTGAAAATTTTGATATTACCGGGCTTTCAACAGATGAATTACCCTCTCCTATTGCAGAATATGAAGAAGAATATTGCCGTCAAGATCAAAAAGTTATTCAAACTATGCAAAAAGTCACTTCAATGGAAACTCATCCATTTGGAGAAAATAAGACTAAGCAAACCTATATTTGTGACAAATATCCACTTTGCGATGAGCATGGTCGTTGTATCGGTATCACTTTCCATATGTACAAAACTCAAAATTTTTCTGTTTCTTACTATTATGAAAAAACCTCTCCGGCAACACTGAAATTCACACCACCTAATGATATATTGACGCAAACTGAGTGGGAAGTGCTCTTTCTAGCCCTTCGCTCATTGGATGAAGAAAGCATCAGTAAAAAATTAATGCTGAGTACAACATATATCGTTAATTGCATTCAATCAATTTACCAGAAATTTAATCTATCACAACAAGTAGAACTAGAAGATTTCTGCAAGAAAAATAAATTTAATCTTTATGTTCCTGAAAGATTTATAACTCTCGGCAGCAGAGAATTATAAATTTATTATTAACTGTATATAAATAGGATTCGATGATGGAAAATAACAATAAAATAGCTATTTCCCCACAAATAATAAATACGATGGAGCAAAGTAACGATCCGTGGGGTATCAGAGATAAGAAGTCGTGCTTTATATATGCAAATAAAGCTTATTGTGAGCTGCTTAATTTACCTCATAATTATAATATTGAAGGTAAATATGATAGAGAGCTTCCTGCTCCAACAGCAGAATTTGAAGCGGATTTTCAATCACATGATCGCAAAGCAGAAGAACTAGAGAAAAAAATATATTCACTGGAAACCCATCCTTTTGGTAAAGGACAGATTCTTTGTTCATATTTATTTGAATTATACCCTTTCTATAATGACTCAGGAAGTTGTATTGGAACTCTATTTCATGCAGGTAAAGCAAAAGATTTTTCTCTAATGCATCTGTTTTATGGAAAATTACCAGAATCCATTATGTTCCAAGCACCATCCGAAATTTTTACTCAACATGAGTGGGATATTATTTTCCTGTTTCTACAAAAATATCCGAAAAAACAAATCGAGCGAATACTGAATATGTCCTATCGTATTCTTGAAACTCATATATCAAGGATATATCACAAAATTGGTGTTAATTCCGACCAACAACTGGAAGAATATTGTCGCCTTAATAATTTTCATCTTTATGTACCAGAAAGATTTTTGCAACAAGAGAGCATAATGTTTTCCTAAATCAGAATATTATATAAAAACAAACATGACTAGAAAAAATTCAACCATTTCGCTACAAATAATAAACACCTTGGAAACCAGCAACGAGCCGTGGGGAATAAAAGATAAATCTTCCTGTTTTCTCTATGGTAATGATGCATTAATTAAACTTCAAAATATAAACAGCAATTATGATTATGAAGGTAAATATGATAGTGATATCCCCTGGAAAGGCAATGAATTTTCTGAATATTTTATTAAACATGATTTGCAAGTAATGGAAAATGAAGAGAGTGTTTTATCACTAGAAACACATGTATTTGGACGAGATACAGTTTTATCGTCTTATTTACAAGAAAAATTTCCACTCTATGATGATGGAAACAAATGTATCGGCCTCCTTTTCCATGCCTGGAAAGTTCTGGATAACTCACTCATTCGGCTATTCCATAGTAAACTACCCGCTTCTATTATGTTTCAATCGCCGACTCATCTCCTTACTGAACAAGAATGGGAAGTGGTCTTCCTTTTTCTGCAAAAATATAGCAGGAAACAAATCAGCCAATTACTTAATATTGCTGATAAAATCATAGATGGATACATAAGAAAGATTTATAATAAATTGAAAGTTAGTTCAGATTCACAACTGGAGGAATATTGTCGGCTAAATAGTTTTGATCTCTATGCACCAAAAAGGTTTTTATTGTCTTACTTATAAATGTCGTTTATTTATTCAAATTTTTATAAGGTAATAATGTTATAAAGGTCAAATATGAGTCAATCAGGATGTAAAAAAATCCCTTTTATTACTCCTCAGCTAACTAATATGTGGGATAAAAGCTCAGAACCGTGGTTTGTAAAAGATAAGGAGTTCCGTTTTATTTATGCAAATGCAATATTTATTAAAGTCAATAAGTTACCTGAGAACTTTAATGTTATCGGATATACCGATAAAGAATTATTAACACCAGTTAATAAATTTTCTCACCTTTTTGAGGAACATGATCGTAAGGTCTTAAAGTATATGCAGCGAATATCATCTCTTACCACTTATACTCAAAGCAGAGACGAACCATTTATATCCTATTTTTGTAATAAATACCCATTAATGGATGAAAATAAGCAGTGTGTTGGCGTCATTGCTCACACCAGAGAAATACATAATTTTACCGTGTCTCATTATATGGAGAATGATATTCCTATATCGTTTAGATTTCAGCCACCAAACGATGTCCTGAAAGAGAAAGAATGGGTAATAATTTTTTTATTTTGCCGTGGTGTCAGCAATAAATATATTGCTGACAAAATGGAAATTTCATATCGCACTGTGGAAAAATACTTCGAAAGTATCTATGAGAAACTATCAGTTAACTCAGCTATTGAGTTAAGAACATTTTGCAAAGAGAATGGCTATGATCTTTATATCCCTCCTAAATACCTTCAATCTATAGGCCATATTTTGCTATAAATAATCACGATTTCATTATTATGTATTTTTCCTGACCTGTTTAATTAATCTGCGTTTCGCTTAAATTTCCTCCTAAGATGATATATGGAAAACAATTTGATAAATAAAAATAAAGGGCTTAATACGAGGCTAATTTATTATTTTTCTGAATATTTATCCATTCGTTTCTTTTGTTAAAGACTTTTAGAAAATTAAGAAACCACGAGACCAGTATGAGCACTGATTGAAGCTTATTATGGTCGAATGGTTTGATTAATATTTTGGTAAGAGAAATCGAGACAGGGCATCTATAACCCTGTTTCAGCCCCAAACTCCAGATATTCCAATCAACGAACAATAATTCCCAACAGAATTCCCAATGCACCAAAGTCAGCGTCACTGAATGTCGTATTAGCAATACCGATATCCCCCAAAACGGGTAACAGGAATACAGGTAGAAAAGTTATCAACAAGCCCTGAGCAAAAGCACCGAAAATAGCACCTCTGCGGCCACCTGTCGCATTCCCGAAAACCCCAGCCGCTGCTCCAACAAAGAAATGTGGCACAACACCGGGAATAATTACCGTCATACCCAATGCATACAATATAAACATACCGATGATACCAGCAATAAAACTGCTCAGGAAACCAACTAATACCGCATTAGGCGCGTAGGGGAATACAACCGGACAATCCAAAGCAGGTTTAGCGTTAGGAACCAGTTTGTCAGAAATTCCTTTAAACGCGGGAACGATTTCTGCAATCACCATTCTCACCCCTTGCAGTATGATATATACACCTGCGGCAAAGGTAATGGATTGCATTAGCGAGAACATAACCCCATTTCTTCCACCACTGACTTCTTTCACAAAATCACCACCGGCAAACAAGCAAGTGATCATGAAAATAATTGCCATCGTGAAAGAGATGGCAACCGGTGTATCACGCAGAAACAGCAAGCTTTTCGGTACATTCATCTCTTCCGTTGAGTTCTCTTTGTTACCCAATTTACTGCCAATAAAACCGGACAAAACATAGGAGAGCGTGGAAAAATGCCCAATGGCAACGTCGTCAGAACCTGTCACTTTCTTCATATACTGATGGGCGATCGCCGGAAAGAAAACCATAGCAACCCCAACAACCACAGAACCAATAACTACCAGCATAGTTCCGTTGATCCCTGCGGTTGCCAGAATGACCGCGACCATCATGGACATAAACAGTGTGTGATGCCCTGTCAGGAAGATGAATTTCCACGGGGTAAAACGGGCAATCAAAATATTGATCACCATAGCAAAGAACATAATCATTGCCATTTCTTTGCCAAAGCTTTTCTGCGCAATGGAAACAATCGCTTCGTTGTTTGGTACGACCCCCTGAATACCAAAAGCATATTGGAAAATTGCAGCAAAGTCCCCCAATGAAGAGACGATTAATCCGGCCCCTGCCCCCAGGATCACAAAACCCATAATAGTTTTTATGGTGCCTTTGATACATTCAGTCACCGGTTTTTTTTGCACAACCAAACCAATAAGCGCGATAAATCCCACTAAAATCGCAGGCTCTGACAGTACATCACTCATCAGAAAATGGAAGAATTCCATGACAGCCTCCGGTTACACAGCACCAAGTTCGGCCAACGCCACAGACAGACGCGCTTTCATCGCGGCTTTATCCACCATATTATCCAGCGCAACAATTTTGCCATCGACTGCCTGAGCAACCAGTTGCTCCGCAATATCTTTAGTACCAACAAAAATATCACTTTGAGTTGCTTTTGCTGACCCCAGATCAATATGATCAACGCTGGCATCTATCCCCATCTCTTTCAGGATATTTTTAATACTCATTTCCATCATCAGGCTGGTACCTAACCCATTTCCACAAACGACTGTAATTTTCATACTGTTTTCCCATAGCAAAAAAATAACGAATTAATATTTGTTAATAACAGCAAGAATCTCTTCTTTACTTTTAGCCTCCATCAGCAACGCGGTATCTTGTTGATTATCAAACAGCGTAGCAAGTTGAGAAATCACTTCAATATGGCTGTTGCTGTCAATCGCTGCTAAGACAATTAACAGCTTGACCGGATCATTTTCTTTAGAACCAAACTCAACACCTTTACTAATAACGGTTAATGCCAAAGACAGCTTATTGACCCCCTCCTCAGGTCTGGCATGTGGCATAGCAATTCCTGGTCCGACAACGTAATAGGGCCCAATGGCCTCATGAGAGCAATAAATAGCATCAATATAACGAAGTGAGATTGAATTATTTTCCACCAGAGGCTGGCAAGCAATAGCAATAGCTTCGCGCCAGTCTTTAGCGTCAGAGATCATTTGGATCACATCACTGGTCAGTAAAGTTTTTAGCATCAGCTTCTCCTGGTTGAAATTACATTACGCTTTCTATCCCCTGTTCTCTACCCAGTGATATTAGTCACAAATGGTAGCGCTATCTATCATTGCAATTCATTATTGTGATAGCGCTATCATTTGTTATCTGTTCGATTTGCCTGAATGCGAAAAACACGTCATGGTTTTTTTCCCACGACTTGCCTGAGATAAGGTAGAATCCCACCGTCAAATTCATAGCCGTTAGTTAAAAAAAGAAAAATATTGATGGAAAAGACACGAAAACGCCGTAATACAGGGCGAGTAACATTACAAGATGTTGCTAAGTATGCCGGTGTCGGTTCAATGACGGTTTCGCGTGCATTGAGAACACCAGACATGGTGTCGGATAAATTACGGGAAAAAATTGAACGGGCCATACAGGAATTAGGCTATATCCCCAATGGCGCTGCTGGCGTACTTGCCTCAGGCCAAAGCAATATTATCGCAGTTCTTGTCCCATCTCTGACAGACAGAGCCAGCGCTACATTTATACAATCCCTGCAACAGGTGCTGAATAAACATTCCTTCCAGGTTTTACTCGGATGTCATGAATATAACCGTAATAAAGAAGCCGAAATTATCATGACATTGCTGCAAAGCAACGCAGCCGCATTGGTTATCTTCGGTTCTCAACTGGCAGATAAAACCTATAACAACATTTCCCATATCAATATCCCGATTATCAATGTCGCGGGATCTCATCAACAACAAACAACAATCAATGTAGATACGGATTTTTCCGCAGCCGCTTATACCCTGACTACACATATGCTGAGGAAAGGCCGAAAGCATATTGGTTATATTGGCGCACAAATGGATAATCGTTTGCAAAATCAACAAATTAATGGCTGGAATAAAGCCATGCTGCATCACTATCAGAACGCAGACCAAAATATCACTACACCGGATGCTGCCAGTATGCAATTTGGTTGTCAGGCAATCGCTGAAATGTTATTACGTCAACCGGAATTGGAAGGCGTGATTTGCAGCCATGAAGTGATTGCCCTGGGAGTCATGTTTGAATGTCAGCGTCGTCTGCTTAAAATACCGGCTGATCTGGCTATTGCCTGTTTGGAAGGCTCTGATAACTGCGATCACACACAACCAACACTGACATCAATCCGTATTGACTACCCCAAAATAGGAAAGGACACAGGAAAATGGCTGGTAAAACTGCTTAATAAACAGGATGAAGATGAACCTGGATATCAAAATAATCAATATCACTTGTTTTCGTATAAATTTGAACCAAGACAAAGTGCTTGATGGAGTTGAAAATCCCAGTAAAGTGCCACAAGAGCCTATAAAAGCGCTAATTATTTGGCCTTATGACTTAGATCATGTGGCTTAAAAGGAAAACCTGCACAGTCTTCAACCCGATTTACTATATCAGCAATTGTCGTTTCAGCTAGGGTAGTTTCCAACACACAGGTAATACGCGAGAATTCATCTTCTAACACCGGAGTGATATTGTGTCCGATATAACATTTGGGATTGGGTTTGGAACGGTGCAATGTGAAATATAATGGATCTTCAACTGTACGATAAACATCCAGCAATGAGACCTGCTCCGGAGGCCGGGCCAGTAACGCTCCCCCGCCCTGACCCATTTGCGAATAGGTCAACCCGGCCTCGGCAAGAGCCCCCAGAAGCCGGCGAACGACCGTTGGGTTAGTATTCACACTTTTTGCGATATCTTCGGAGCGTACAGCTTGACCATGATGAAGCGCAATATCAGTGAGAATATGAATAGCCACGGCAAAACGAGTAGATGTCGGCACTAGAAAACCCTGTATATCTTAAAGATGTCATTGAGAATAGCAGAAAATAAGAAAAAAGTTATATGATATATAACTAATTTCGCCGCATAGTAAATAGTGAAATTCAGGATGTCAATCTGTCTGATTAACATTCCTGCTCCTCCCGATCTGTTACCCACATCACTATCTGGTTTAGCGAGTGTGACGAGCTTGATATATCAGGTTAGATACGATTTGCATGGGCACGTTCAATCTGAAGAGTATCGGCAACCTGCTGTAATTTAATTAACCGCCCATCCCGCACTGTCCATATATGAACGAAACGAGAAATAAATCGTTTGCCTTTCTTTACTCGTCCCAAATAATTACCCAATACAATGACATGATCACCTGACTCGAAATATTCAGAGCCATCTGCAACGAATTCATCAGTATCGTTAAAAAGTGGCACAAAAAAATTATTCAATATATCTTCAATTCCTTCATAAACCCCACTATATCGAGAGCCTTCGGTAATATCCCAAACAATATCACTCCCCATGATCTGGCGAAGAATACCGACATCCCCCATAGAATCGTAAAAACGACGAACAATAGATATATTTAATGAATCTGACATTGATACTTCTCCTTCAAATTATCCCGCGATGAAATAGGGTCGACTCTGGTAAAACGAGCCGACCTGATATCCTGGAATGTTCAGTAAAGAAATTCTATGGAACGTTGAATTCACATCCCCGGAAAATAACTCGAATATCTTTCATCTTAGGCTATCCATTGTGGGTAAGATATCCCCTTACCTAGGTAAGCACAGGATAATCGATATAGCCTACAGGCCCAGGAGCCATAAAGGTTTCCGGTTGTTGGTCGTTAAATGGCGCTTCAATTAAAAGCCGGTGAGGTAAGTCTGGGTTAGAGATGAACAAATGACCGAAAGCCACTGCATCAGCCCTGCCGTCAGCAAGCGCTTGCGCGGCACTCTCTTTTGTCAGTTCCTCATTGGCAATATAAGTTGACCCAAAAGTTTCTTTTATCATCTTACCCAAATCACCGTCAACAACAGGATCACGCGAGAAAATGAAAGCAATTCCACGTTTACCCAGTTCACGCGCAACGTATTCGAAAGTCATCATAGGATTAGAATCCGCCATGGAGTAATGACCACCACGTGGTGACAAATGTACACCAACACGAGATGCTCCCCAGACTGAAATGCAAGCATCTGTCACTTCCAGCAACAACCGTGCCCGGTTTTCTACTGAACCACCATACTGATCCGTACGAAAATTAGCATTATCTTGCAAGAATTGATCGAACAAATAGCCATTGGCGCCATGTACTTCCACGCCATCAAATCCTGCCACTTTCGCATTTTCCGCTCCACGTCTGAACATCTCGACAATGCCGGGAATCTCATCCGATTCCAGAGCCCGTGGAACCACAAAAGGACGTTTTGGGCGTAATAAGCTGACATGACCATCAACTGCAATCGCGCTTGGAGCCACGGGTCGCTCCCCATTAAGGAAAACGGGATCCGATACCCTTCCCACATGCCAAAGCTGCATGAAAATACGCCCACCGGCAGCATGTACCGCATCCGTAACCAACCGCCACCCGGCAACTTGTTCGTCTGACCAAATGCCAGGAGTATCAGCGTAACCCACGCCCTGTGGCGTTACTGAAGTCGCTTCACTAATAATCAAACCAGCAGATACGCGCTGAACATAGTATTCCGCCATCAGAGCATTGGGGATACGTCCTTCTCCCACTGCACGGCTACGCGTCAGAGGAGCCATAATGATACGGTTCGGCAAGTCGAGATCACCAATGCGAATTGGGTCAAAAAGTGTAGGCATATTTTTTTCTCTCATATGGACTATGGACTAAATAAATGCACTTCGTTGCAAATCATCAATAGGTACATAACCAGGTAATACCACCAGCAAACAACATCGGTCAGGGAATGTATTCATTCTCAAACCCTTAGCAACGGGGGGATCCGCCTGATATGAATTAATGTAACTTACACAGTCACATTAAACAAGAGGGATCTGACATTCGATGTCAGGACATATGCTGTTCACCAGCATCATTCTTTCTAAACGATCCATGCAAGCTCTTCGTTAACGCCATTAGAAAGGGCGCAATGAAGCTCAGTTTTATCTTTTTTAGCCCTCTCCCCTCAAAAATTGGTTATGATTACAAATGGCTTACCTGATGCTGACCGGCTGTTAATTGATATGTCAGAAAATTGTTGCGAGGAGGATACATATATGAATTTATTAGATAATTTACAAAAAAAACTAGATGGTTACTTTAATAAAACAAGTGGAATTAACTATGTAAAAATATTTGATACTCCCAAAATATGGGGGCTTCCTTTTGGAAAGGAGATAATGCCACAGGCTGTTAAAAGAGCAGAGGAATTTGAAGATGCTATTGTCAGCATTCTGGAAAACATGCGTTATCGCTGTGATATTTCCTCCTTAAATGCTCCAGATGCAGAGTGGAGAAAAGTTATCCTATCAGCTATTGATAGCGCATTTACAAAAAAAATCAACAGGAAGGACAGAACTCAGATAAGGTTCTTATTCGCTCAAACACCGACATCTTTATTAAACGGTGTGAATTCATATTTTGAAGGTACCCCTGAATATCTGGCATTGAAGAATGATATTATCAAATTAATTCAGGAAAGGAGAGATAATTGGGAGTGTATACCTGAAATATGGATTGGTAGGTTTTACAGGATAGTAGACGGGCTTAAAATATCATTAGATAAGAAGCTGCTGCCAGAGGAAATGATCCCAGAAGCTGATACCAGAATGACATGGAATCATACAAAAATTATCGCCGTTGATGGAATTGAGTCATTTGTCGGGGGCCATAATTTAAATATGGATCTTTTTAGAAATTACCCTCCAGTTCATGATGTCTCAGTTAAAGTTATAGGAACGGCATCATTAAGCTCACAATTATTTTTAAATAACATGTGGGAGGCTAATACAGACCTCTTAACTAAAGAATTCTTTGATATAGATAAAAATAGGTGGATTAATGCAAATGGTATTGTGGGAAAGCCGGAAGATCCATTAAAAAAAGAGTACATTACTGAATATATAGACAGAAAAAAAGAAGAATGCCTAAAAAACCCACCTAAGGACCCAGAATATAAGAAAGCCAGTAGGATATTATCCGTAGGTAAATATTGGTCTGGGCCTGATATGCGAACGGATTATAAAAAAGGCTCTGAAATAATGAAAGAGTTTATAATAAAGAATGCAAAGAAAAAAATTCGCATGTCCCAACAAGATCTTGTCAGTGCATGGAAAAAACAATGGCGAGACCATCATGTGTGCCGATGGTTGATCGAAGCATTACTTTCCAACCCCGAGCTGGAAGTTCAAATTGTTGTATCGCCACTTGATGCAGCAGCAGGTGCTGCTGGTGATCAATATTCTTTTGGTTCTGGAGCCAAAAGAACGTTTGAAATATTTAAATACTATTTAACACATGATGAGCATACCGATGAGAAACTGGAAGATCCGGATGGAATCAGGCAAGCCGCACTGAAAAGAATAGCAGTTGCCCCTTTTTTCTTTACAGACAAAGTACCTGAAGATCTTTTGATTGAAGGTACTACATACAAATGGCCAACCCCGGATGAAAATTCTTATACTGCCACGCTAAAAGAACCGTCTCTTTCTGAAAGAGCTCCACAGGTAGGTGCTATAGGACGCCCATTCCGATCCTTAATTAAAGCAAGTGGTCCGGTATATCCCAAAGTTCCCCCTGCTCCTGGAAATCATGCAAAAGTAACAATAATTGATGATGAACTCTACGTGGTTGGTTCTGATAATCTCTATCCGGGGTATCTTTCGGAGTTCAACTATCTTATTGAGGGAGAAGATGCGGTGAAAGCTTTCATAGAATCCTACTGGGAACCGTTGTGGAAATACTCAGGAATACATTCATTTAATCACAAAAATACTTGATGTAAGTAACAAGTGTATTGATATATTCCCGCCAAATGCAGGCGGGAATATAACTTGAAAAGCATTAAAGACATGGCTTTTCAGAGTAGAAGGCCAAATCAAAGCGTTTTTCACCAATGAATCACACTCATAATACAAACCAGGTACTTTTAAATTATTTACGATTAGATCTTGGCGGCGGCCAGATATTTTGTCATTTCATCATCAGGCACCATACCACCACCGGTTGCCCAGACTAGATGTGTAGCCTGTTTCATCTTGTCCATCGAAAGGTTCTTACTATTCAGGTAATCAAGGTTTCCGCTAACACGAGCAGGACCAACCATCCCGACTAACGCCGAAGGCTCTAACCGAATGCCCTCATCACGATCCAGTAAGCCTAACAAGTTATACATATCCTGATCATGAACGGTATAAAAACCATCCAGCAAGCGTTCCATCGCGCGTCCAACAAAACCGGAAGCCCTTCCTACCGCAAGACCATCGGCAGCAGTAATATTGTCGATACCAATATCCTGTACACAAATATTGTCGTGCAAACCGGTATATACACCCAACAACATACATGGAGAATGAGTAGGTTCAGCAAAAATGCAGTGCACATGATCACCAAAAGCCAGCTTCAATCCGAACGCGACACCACCAGGACCACCACCAACGCCACATGGCAAGTAAACAAATAATGGATGATCTTCATCAACGACCCTATTCATTTGCTCAAGCTGCACTTTTACCCGTTCACCTGCGACAGAATACCCCAGAAACAACGTTTGGGAATTTTCATCGTCAATAAAGAAGCAGTTGGGGTTGGATTCCGCTTCTTTACGACCCTGGGCCACAGCCACCCCATAATCTTGTTCATATTCCACGACATTAACCCCATGTGAACGTAGCTTTTGCTTCTTCCATTCACGGGCATTGGCAGACATGTGCACACTGACGTTAAAACCCAGTTTCACACTGATAATTCCAATGGATAAGCCCAAATTCCCGGTAGAGCCTACAGCAATGCTGTATTGATTGAAAAACTGCCTGAACTCTTCTGAAAACAGTTTGCTGTAATCATCGTCTTCAGAAAGTAAACCAGCTTGTAACGCCAATTTTTCCGCATGAGCTAATACTTCATAAATTCCACCGCGGGCTTTAATCGAACCAGAAATGGGTAAGTGGCTGTCTTTTTTGAGTAAAACTTTTCCTGTGATATCGACACCATAATGTTGCTCCAATGTTTTCTGCATCACTGGAATAGCGACTATCTCTGATTCAATAAAGCCATGTGTGGCTTCTGTTTCCGGGAAAACTTTACATAAATAAGGTGCAAAACGATTCAGGCGTGCTTCAGCATCCCCGACATCATTAGCATCCAAGCCCACGAAAGGTAATCCCTCTTTCAAAGTGGTGCTACAAGGGTTAAACCAAAATATTTCCTCCAATTCGATTAAATTTTTTACTAACGGATATTCATTTAGTAATTGTTGAATCTCAGTACTTTTCATTTATGTGTCCCAAGATTGGTGTTTCCCTGGTATATAGAAAACAACTCTTACTCTTTTGATTCTTAAAATTATTATTATATTCAATATGTTATGTTTACTATGATTTTCTAGAGAACATCAGTGCATCACAATTTATTAATTTTTTATCTTCCCCTTATTTTGATTACTACGTTGTTATTATTTATTTTTTATTATCTTAGCTATAAAGCTGCCTATTTTATAGGCTTCCCTGGTACTGACACATTCGCACTTCTTATTTTTATTTTCAAGACTGAGCTATTAATCCCTCCAATTACACGATGGTAGAAAGGAGAAATGCCTCAGCCAGCGCAGCAATAGATGCAATAAATGTTGCGGTTGTATAGTGTTTAAAAATTTCACTGAGCATTGCGCCACAATAATGCTTAACCAGCCAAAACAGCGCGTATCAGTTACGATAGTATAGCCGATAGCACCAGAACTAATAGCTAACGTAATGATTTCAGGGCCGATATCTGAATATAACGGTAATATTGGTGAAACAATCGCTGTTGCGTCCATCATTGCAACGGTTACTAAACTAACCGCCGCATGAGAAATAATAGCAACCAACCAAGATAAAATAATCGGATACATATCCAGGCCCGACAAAATAACGACCAGCGTATCACTAAGCCCGCTTGCTTTCAGAATGCCATTAAATGCTCCGCCTGCGCCGATAATCAATAAGATACTACCGAGGAATTTCTGAAATACAGCCGGACGTAGAAGAATAATACAGTGAATCGCCATTAATAATGCTGTACACAATGGGATCGCTAATTTCAACAGTGACGTATTGGTTTTCACGACAATAAAAAAAACCAGTGGGATGAGTACCACTACCCCCACTTCAACAAACAGCATACCACCAGCCACCCCATCAATGGCGCTCACCATCCCAACAGGGTTCAATCCCATTAATGCACCGACATAAAAGCTTACCAACAAGAGCACCAAAAAAGGGTGAGTTTTTAATTTAATTATCGTAAATACAATTAACACAATACTTGTGAGTAATGTACCTATCACCCAAGGTTGTGAATCCACTTAATCATTCCCCACAGCCA
Source organism: Photorhabdus stackebrandtii (assembly GCF_011189495.1). Taxonomy (NCBI): domain Bacteria; kingdom Pseudomonadati; phylum Pseudomonadota; class Gammaproteobacteria; order Enterobacterales; family Morganellaceae; genus Photorhabdus; species Photorhabdus stackebrandtii. The sequence continues at coordinate 38,180 of NZ_PUJV01000008.1, read as the reverse complement.
GCCTCTGTCCGTTACATACATTTTCACTATTGAATATGAATATCCAATTTTTGACAAATGATTAATACATAGTCATGCATGAACCAGATTGAGCCAATACAGTGATGCAGATCAAATTTTTTACTTTATTTGAGATTTAAATCACTAAAACTATCTGAAACATGCAGCCTTAATGATACGGTTGCATTATCCCGTCGTCGATGAAACAGAAACATTATAAATATGTACACAGATGATAATTTCATGGTTGTCAATAAGCTACTCAATGGAAACCAGTTATCAAAACTGCATACATTTGAGGTAGCGGCCCGTCACTGCTCTTTTGTTCTGGCTGCTGATGAGCTAGCTATCAGTGCCAGTGCAGTCAGCCATCGAATTAGTTCACTGGAACAAGAACTGGGGTTCAAACTTTTCCAACGTTTTCACAGAAAGATTGAATTAACTTGCGAAGGAAAGCGTTTATTTTGGACAATTAAATCGACTCTGGAGCATTTGAATCAGGAAATTCTGGAAATAAAAAATCAGGAGTTATCGGGTAATCTGACTATTTACTCCCGCCCTACTTTTACTCAATGCTGGTTAGTTCCCAAACTGGCTGATTTTAATCAGCTATACCCGTCCATTAATTTGAACATTCTGGTCGGTAACGAAAATGTGAATTTCCGCGGTTATGGTATCGATCTTGCGATTTACTTTGATGATATTATATCTAATGAGCTATCACATCAATATCTGATGAGTGAATACATTACCCCAGTCTGTAGTCCACAATATGCAGAAAAGCATAACCTGATGGGAAATATCGATAATCTGCAATATTGTACACTACTGCATGATAAACAAGCATGGAGCTACGATTCTGATACCAAAGAGTGGGACACCTGGACAGAACACTTTGACATTACACTGGACCCATCACAAAAGTGTATAGTCTTCGATCGCTCTGATTTAGCTGCCGTCGCTGCAATGCACCACGCGGGAGTTGCAATCGGAAGAAAAAATATGATTTGGGAAAAAATTGAAAACAACGAATTAGTCGCCCCCTTTCCCAACACCGAAGTGCTATGTAAACAGTATTACTATACCTGTACCCTACCCCAACAACAGAATGAGAAAGTTAATGCATTTATTAAATGGTTGAAATCAACCATTGACGGATAAAAATATAGCCAGCCGTTAATAGATACATCAAACTCATTCTGCTTTCAGTGGCGATTTCTCATCGTCACTGAATTTAACAAGGCATTCTACCGTGCCTTTAAACCCATCATTTATTGATTCCAGTAAAATATGATCAACCACGAGTCTGGATACAGTTTTGTCTTATAATACATGATTATTTTAATACTGTTTGTTTTTAACCATATCAAATAGATGACCCTTGACAATCCTACATGCTAAAAAAAATAATTAGATTATATTTTTCATAGGAAAACTAATATAATGATAATTCACATCTTGCTGATGTGATAAATTTTTCAAAGAAGAGGTTTATATGAAAAAATTAATTATTCTGTTAATAGCAGTTCTTTCATTCAGTACTGATGCTAAAAATAAAGTCGATGTTTCAAAGATCTTTGGAAAGATTAAAATCGTTGAATCATTTCCAGACTATAAAGTAAAGGTTGTTGAGAACACGCCCGATCTAAAAGTCAAAATTGTCGATAATTTCCCTGATAAACCTGGAAAATGGAAATTTGTTGATTCATTGTAAGAAAAGCATAATGGGTATGCCATTCGATTAAATAACTTCACCCTATGTTATGGTCATAGATCAAATGAAACAAATATATTTATACATAAATACTTCAGTGAAATTAGTTTCATATAATAATTCCATATAAGGTAATTATAAGTCTTTATCACAATTTTCGGCTATAAAAATAGACATTCCTATATTATTAGACTATTTAGTTAGCTAACTCAGTAAAACTTATTCATTTTTATCTTGCTTACGTCTGACAACCACGCTTATCGAATTATACCCGTTATCTTTCAAGTTGCCTCTTTGTTGGCTGCACTCGCTCACCCCGGTCACATAGTTCGCTATGCTCCCGGGGATTCGCTCCCTTGCCGTCTCGATGCATCTTGAAATCTATAGGGTATATATATAAATAGATAAGATTATTTTTCTGCTAATAGTAACAAACGACTCACATTTAATTTCATTGGTTATTATTGGAATAAAGTACATAAATTGACGTTTTTCTGAATGAATATAGAAATAAGGAGTCTTTAGTATAGATAAGTTATTGGCAAAAAAAGAGGAAAGAATTTCACAGATAATAATTGACGAATATGACAACAATAAAGCAATTATTTATCATTCTTCTCTGCTGCTATTCATCAGAAGAAAGTAATAATAATAGTTAGTTAATCGTGTATAAAATCTAAATTTCATCAAAAAATATATACTAATGGCTTAAGTTATGATATTTATTATGGCCGTTAGTAAGTGCTCCATTCAAATAGTCATAAAGTAATTTACTTCGAAATTATATAGAGTGTAATTAAATGCAAAAAATTTTACTAAGCTGTGGTGTTCTTCTTTCTGTATCTGCAATAACTTTACCTGCTTATGCAGAACAGCATACAGCTTCTATCGGATATGCCTATGTGAAACCAAAAGACATTAAAGCACTAAATGGCGCGACACTGAGTTACCGATATGAATTGGATGATCAATGGGGAGTGTTATCATCATTTACCTTTGCTAAAGGAAATGAAAAGGAAACAATAGATCGCCAAGAAATTGATACTAAGTATTATTCTTTGATGACTGGCCCAGCTTATAGAATTAACGATTATATTAGTTTATACAGCCAGGTGGGTCTATCCAAATTAAATCTAAAATTTTCTAACGGTAATGATGGAGAAATAAAAGAAAATGCCTTAGGTTGGGGAGCTGGCTTTATTGTAAACCCAACAACGAACACATCAGTTACAGTCGGTTATGAAGGCAGCCGATTTGATATCAAAGACGGTGTAGATAAATATAAAATTTCTACCAATGGCTTTAATATAAGCGTCGGATATCGTTTCTAATTCAATCAATAAAAAGATTATATTATCACCAAGGTTGTTATATGATTTATAACCTTGGTGATTTATTCAAGAATTTCAACTAAATTTTGCATATCAGCGAAATAAATTCGTCACTTAAGAAATTAACTAACATTGAATATTTTGATTCATCAAATTCAGATTGCACATAGACTAATGAAGCATCTAATTCTGGTTTTCCATGACGACAAGTTCGGTACACCTGCACCACATTTTGACTAAACTTTGTTGGCGGGATAGCAACTTGATAGAAAAAGCTAATAAACGGATAGCACCATTACAAAACGCTATTGATTTAGAGCTATAGAAGAGGAAAGCATGGTTTTACCGGCTTGGAAAAAATACCGGGTCATGCTTAATCGGGTTGATACTTCGAAAATACCGGAAATTGACTGACCAACGCCACCATTATAAGTAAGACATTCATAATTCATTGAGTTAATTGGTGGGTTGTCGGGGGCTCGAACCCCGGGCCAATTGATTAAGAGTCAACTGCTCTGCCGACTGAGCTAACAACCCAACGTAAACAATTATTATCCTATAAAAGGCTATCGTCAATATATTATGACTATTTTTTTCCAAATGAATCATTCATATTCAGTTTGAATGGTACTAATAAGTCAAATTGTAACCAATTTGTTTTTAACGTGAGATCAGGCTGTTATTATTATAGTAATCTGTGTCACAATATTTTTCGCAAACATCACCACATATAAGGCCACTTAAAGAGCCGTAACAATTTACCTAAGAAAATATTGGACACTATTCTATGGCAGAAAAAATACAAACAACACTTTCCGCTAAAGCCGGGGAAACGCAACTACAACGCAATCTGAGCAACCGACATATACAACTTATTGCTATCGGTGGTGCCATTGGCACAGGTCTGTTTATGGGATCAGGGAAAACCATCTCTCTTGCCGGACCATCGATTATATTCGTTTATATGATTATCGGCTTCATGCTGTTCTTCGTTATGCGCGCAATGGGCGAGCTACTGCTCTCGAACCTGAAATATAAATCATTCAGTGATTTCTCCGCAGATTTACTGGGGCCCTGGGCTGGTTTTTTTGTCGGCTGGACTTACTGGTTCTGTTGGGTCATTACCGGTATCGCCGATGTAGTCGCCATCACCTCATATATCAGCTACTGGCAACCCGATTTTCCCCAATGGATCACTTCCCTGCTCTGCGTTTCACTATTGCTGGCCCTTAACCTGGCAACAGTGAAATTATTCGGTGAAATGGAATTCTGGTTCGCCATGATAAAAATAGTTGCCATTGTCGCGTTAATTGTGATTGGCGCTGTTTTGATTGGTATGCATTTTCAATCCCCTGCGGGTCATACCGCCTCACTGACAAATATATGGAATGATGGTGGATTATTTCCAACAGGGTTAAGTGGATTTTTTGCCGGGTTCCAGATAGCCATATTCGCCTTTGTAGGAATTGAATTAGTGGGTACCGCTGCCGCAGAAACTAAAGATCCAATGAAATCACTTCCCAGAGCAATTAATGCTATCCCGGTTCGTATTATCACCTTCTACGTACTGGCACTGATAATTATCATGTCAGTCACACCGTGGCGTTCAATCATTGCAGACAAAAGCCCTTTTGTTGAGCTGTTCGTTCTGATTGGTTTACCCGCTGCCGCCAGTATCGTGAACTTCGTAGTATTAACATCTGCCGCATCTTCAGCAAACAGTGGTGTCTTTTCCACCAGCCGTATGCTGTTTGGACTGGCAAAAGAAGGTGATGCACCACAGCAATTCAGCCGCCTTTCACGCCGCTCCGTGCCCGCGTCAGGATTAATTTTTACCTGTTTATGTTTATCCTGCGGTGTGGTGCTGATTTATTTAATTCCTGATGTGATGCATGTATTTACATTGGTGACAACCATTTCAGCCATTCTGTTTATGTTTGTCTGGAGTATGATCCTGTGTTCATATCTGGTTTACCGGAAACGTCGCCCTGCATTACATAAGGCTTCAATATATAAAATGCCGCTGGGGATTATTATGTCGTGGGTCTGTCTGGCATTTTTTGCATTTGTTCTGATATTGCTCACATTACGAGATGATACCCGCCAAGCATTAACCATCACACCGGTTTGGTTTCTAGTATTAATTATTGGTTTTCAAATTGTAAAAAAACGTAGAACTCGCTTATACAGCTAACTTATTTAAAGATTAATGTGAAGGCATTTTGCCTTCACAATTTCCGGTTTTACTTTAAATCACTTAGTGTTGTATTGCGCTTCAGCATCAATAAAACGCTGTTGCGCTTCTCTGCTTGGCGCTTTACCCAACAAGCTGACAACAACTATCGCAATAGAGGCAAAGATAAAACCAGGGATAATTTCATACAACGCAAACCACTGGTACTTCATCCACACTAATACGGTTATTGCACCCACCAACATACCCGCCAGTGCACCATTGCGTGTCATACGTTTCCAGACAACAGAGATCAGTACCACCGGACCGAACGCCGCGCCGAACCCGGCCCAGGCATTACTTACCAGTGCCAGCACTTTATTGTCAGGATTAGTTGCTATTACCATAGCGACGGCTGCCACTAATAGCACCATGAAACGCCCCACCCATACCAGCTCTTTCTGGCTGGCAGATTTGCGAATAAAGGGCTTATAAAGATCCTCAGTCAATGCACTTGCACAGACTAACAACTGGCAGCTAAGCGTACTCATCACCGCAGCCAGAATCGCCGACAATAAAATGCCCGCTATCCACGGATTAAACAGAACAACTGCCAGTTCCATAAAGATACGCTCACGATTGGCAGTGACCGGACCAGCCAGATCAGGATGCATTTCAAAATAAGCAATACCAAAGAAACCGACAGAAATCGTTCCTGCCAGGCATAACACCATCCAGGTCATACTGATGCGACGAGCTTTACGAACAGTGTGATGGGAATCTGCCGCCATAAAACGCGCCAAAATATGTGGCTGACCAAAATAACCTAATCCCCAACCCAATAGCGAGATAATAGCGACAAAATTCAACCCCTTAAACATATCCAGATAAGCGGGGTTTTTCGCTGCTATCAAAGCAATAGAAGTATCAATGCCGCCGATAGAGAAAATAACGATAATCGGGGTCAGGATAAGAGCGAAGATCATTAACGAAGCCTGGACAGTATCCGTCCAGCTGACAGCCAGGAAGCCACCGAGGAATGTATAGGCAATCGTTGCCGCAGCACCAAGCCACATGGCTTTCTGATAACTGATACCGAAAGTGCTTTCAAATAACAATCCTCCGGCAACAGCGCCAGAAGCACAATAAATAGTAAAGAAGATCAGGATAACCAGTGCGGAAATAATACGCAGGATCTTACTGCTATCTTCAAAACGACTGGTGAAATAATCGGGTAGTGTCAGCGCATTATTATTGACTTCCGTCTGGATCCTTAACCTGCCCGCAACTAATTTCCAGTTCAGGTAAGCGCCTAAAGAAAGGCCAATCGCTATCCAGCTTTCTGAAACCCCAGCGAAATAAACTACGCCAGGCAAACCCATTAATAGCCAGCCGCTCATATCCGAAGCACCGGCAGACAAAGCCGTTACCATGCTACCTAATCGCCTTCCTCCCAAGATATAGTCATCAAAATTTTTGGTTGAGCGATAAGCCAAAAAACCTATCAACAACATTCCAGTAATGTAGACAATAAAGGTGATTAGCATTGGTGTATTTACTGTCATGCAGGTTCTCCATAGTGTTATCTGTGTTTTGCAAAGCCGCAGTTCTCCTGGGGACACAGAGTTTTCCCTGTCAGGTTCAGGAACGTTGCACCTGATTGCACCTAAAGATGGTTTATAATTTTAAATTGAAATAATTATTTTTGTAACAAATTAGCAAGTCACAATGAATCCTAGATTAGCAGCAGGTAATTTAACAACTAATTAACGCCATTTTTTATAAGAAACGTTTGCTGAATCACATTTATTTGATTTAAAGGGTATACTTTTTAACCGTTTCATGGTTACCTCCCTAGCATTAGCCATAAAATGCCAAACCAATATATATCAATTAGATAAAGTCACAAAAATAAATATCCCCTCTTAATTATAATAACTGGATTAATTTCACAAAAATCAAACAATCCATACGCAGAAGGTTGCACAAAGTTGCAACATGTCAGATATTATCATGCAACTTAGATAAACCTTACCTATTAAGGAGCGAGGATGGGTAGTACAACAATGGGCGTGAAGCTTGATGAGGCAACTCGTGATCGCATTAAAGCCGCTGCACTGCGGATTGACCGCACTCCGCATTGGCTGATTAAACAAGCTATTTTCAATTACCTTGAACGTCTTGAAAATGATGAGCAGATCACTGAGCTATCTACCAGTCAGGATCTTAAAGAAGAGAAGATAACCGCAGAAGAAACTGTCATAGACTCTTCTCATCAACCTTTCCTCGACTTCGCAGAACATATCCTGCCTCAATCAGTAAAACGTTCTGCAATCACCGCAGGTTATCGCCTGCCGGAAACACAAGCAGTGCCAATGCTGCTGCAACAGGCGCAATTACCAGAAGATCAGGCACAAGCGACGCATAAACTGGCTTACAGCATTGCAGAAAAATTGCGTAACCAGAAAAACAGCGTTGGACGTTCTGGCTTGGTTCAAGGGTTGTTGCAGGAGTTTTCACTGTCATCTCAGGAAGGCGTTGCCCTGATGTGTCTCGCAGAAGCCCTGCTCCGTATTCCAGATAAAGCCACCCGTGACGCGCTGATCCGCGATAAAATCAGCAATGGCAACTGGCACTCCCATCTGGGCCAAAGTTCATCCATGTTTGTCAACGCAGCAACATGGGGCCTGCTGTTTACCGGTAAACTGGTTTCTACCCACAACGAAGCCAAACTTTCCCATTCACTGAATCGCATTATCAGTAAAAGCGGCGAACCATTAGTTCGTAAAGGCGTAGATATGGCGATGCGCCTGATGGGTGAACAGTTTGTGACAGGTGAAACTATCGCTCAGGCATTGGCAAGCGCACGTAAACTGGAAGAAAAAGGCTTCCGCTACTCCTATGACATGCTGGGTGAAGCCGCTTTAACTGAGGAAGACGCTCAGGATTATATGGTTTCCTACCAACAAGCGATTCATGCTATCGGTAAGGCATCCAACGGCCGCGGTATTTATGAAGGACCTGGGATTTCCATCAAGCTTTCTGCCCTGCACCCGCGTTATAGCCGTGCTCAATATGAACGAGTCATAAGCGAGCTGTATCCGCGCCTGCTTTCCCTGACATTACAAGCCCGTCAATATGATATTGGCATCAATATTGATGCAGAAGAAGCCGATCGTCTGGAAATCTCTCTCGACTTGCTGGAAAAACTCTGTTTTGAACCACAATTGGCCGGTTGGAATGGCATCGGTTTCGTCATTCAGGCTTATCAAAAACGCTGTCCATTTGTTATCGACACGATAGTTGATTTAGCACAACGCAGCCGTCGTCGCCTAATGGTGCGACTGGTAAAAGGCGCGTATTGGGATAGTGAAATTAAACGTGCGCAAATAGATGGGCTGGAAGGCTATCCGGTTTACACCCGCAAAGTCTATACCGACGTTTCCTATCTGGCTTGTGCCCGCAAACTACTGTCAGTACCAAACCTGATCTACCCTCAGTTCGCTACCCATAACGCTCATACTTTATCTGCGGTTTATCATATGGCCGGTCAAAACTACTACCCTGGTCAATATGAGTTCCAATGCCTGCATGGCATGGGAGAACCACTGTATGAACAAGTGGTCGGGAAAATTGCTGATGGGAAATTAAACCGCCCATGCCGTATTTACGCACCGGTAGGCACTCACGAAACACTATTAGCTTATCTGGTCCGTCGTCTGCTGGAGAATGGTGCTAATACATCCTTCGTCAACCGTATCGCCGATACCACGTTGCCACTGGATGAACTTGTTGCTGACCCAGTGAAAAAAGTTCAAAAGATGGCCGAAACCGAAGGGCAAATCGGTCTTCCACATCCGAAAATCCCGCTTCCTCATGACCTGTATGGCAAAGATCGCGCAAACTCAGCCGGTCTGGATCTTTCCAACGAACATCGGCTGGCTTCTCTTTCCAGTGCGCTATTAAGTTCTTCTACTGAAGAACGGTACAGTGAACCACTATTGGGTGGCAATTATTGCCATCAAGGTGAACTACCTGCTGCCAAGCCTGTCATTAACCCTGCTGCACCACTGGATATCGTCGGCCATGTTCGTGAAACAACTGAACAAGAAGTCGCTTATGCTCTGAATGCCGCAACAGAAGCCGGAGCAATCTGGTTTGCGACTCCGCCATCAGAGCGCGCAGCAATTCTGGTTCGCGCTGCTGAATTGATGGAAAGCCAAATGCAGCCGCTGTTGGGTATTCTGGTCCGGGAAGCTGGCAAAACCTTTAATAATGCGATTGCTGAGGTACGCGAAGCGGTAGATTTCCTCCATTATTATGCAGGGCAGGTCCGCCATGATTTCGCTAATGACACCCACCGCCCATTGGGGCCGGTTGTGTGTATCAGCCCGTGGAACTTCCCATTAGCCATTTTTACCGGACAGATAGCGGCTGCGTTGGCTGCCGGTAACAGTGTATTGGCAAAACCGGCGGAGCAAACCCCATTAATCGCCGCGACGGCGGTCAAAATATTGCATCAGGCAGGAATTCCCCATGATGTACTGCAATTATTACCTGGCCGGGGTGAAACCATTGGTTCACTTCTGGTTGGTGATGAAAGAGTACGTGGTGTGATGTTTACTGGCTCCACTGAAGTGGCTGGCCTGTTACAACGTAATATTGCCGGACGGCTTGACACACAAGGGCGCCCAACCCCGCTCATTGCAGAAACCGGTGGCCTGAACGCCATGATTGTCGACTCTTCCGCTCTCACAGAACAAGTTGTTACTGATGTAGTCGCCTCTGCTTTTGACAGTGCAGGTCAACGCTGTTCTGCCTTGCGCATCCTCTGTATCCAAGATGATGTGGCAGAACGCACCATCACCATGTTGAAAGGCGCAATGTCTGAATGCCGAATGGGCAATCCTGAACGTCTTTCTACCGATATCGGCCCGGTCATTGATGCTGAAGCCAAAGCCGGTATTGATCGTCATATTCAGGCAATGCGCACCAAAGGACGTGTGATTTATCAAGCAGCGCAAGACAATGTGGCTGACAGTAAAGAGTGGGAGCAAGGTACGTTCGTTAAACCGACACTGATTGAACTGGAAAGTTTTGATGAATTGAAACAAGAGATCTTCGGCCCGGTTCTGCATGTTGTCCGTTTTAAACGTAATGAGCTGGATAAGTTACTTGATCAGATAAACAATTCCAACTACGGCCTGACACTGGGCGTACATACCCGTATTGATGAAACTATTGTACAAGTCACCTCTAAAGCGAAAGTGGGTAACCTGTATGTTAACCGCAATATGGTAGGTGCTGTTGTTGGTGTGCAACCGTTCGGTGGTGAAGGCTTATCCGGTACAGGTCCAAAAGCGGGTGGTCCGCTCTATCTGTATCGCCTGCTCTCTTGCCGCCCTCAGAATGCCATTAATCAGACGCTGGAACGTCAGGATGTTGAGTATCCGCTGGATGCCAATGCTCGTTCAGTGCTGATGGCACCATTTGATGCACTGGCAGAATGGATTACCACTCAGCACAATGAAGAACTAAATCAGTTAGTTCAACAGTACAAATTGCTGGCACAAGGGGGAACAACCCGCCTGTTGCCTGGGCCGACAGGTGAACGCAATACCTATACCCTGTTACCTCGTGGTCAGGTACTGTGTTTGGCGGATAATCAACAGGATACATGGATCCAACTGGTAGCGACATTATCTGTTGGCTGTCAGTTACTGTGGCAAGATGATGAAATACATCAACAACTGTTCCGCCAATTGCCGGATAGTGTCCGTAAAACAATCACTCTGGTGCGGGACTGGCAGAGTGAAAATACGGAATTTGAAGCTGTTATTTACCACGGCGATTCTGATCAACTCCGTCAGGTTTGTGAACACATCGCCCAACGTAAAGGCGCCATCATCTCCGTACAAGGTTTTGCCCGTGGAGAAACTAACCTGCTGTTAGAACGTCTGCTGCATGAACGTTCACTGAGCATTAACACTGCCGCGGCAGGGGGCAATGCCAGTCTGATGACTATCGGTTAATTCCAGAAAAGCGAAGGGGAACACACTGAAAATGTGTTCCCCTGAAATTGAACATCTCTTTGCTATATTATATTTCCAGCTTAGTGGCCGCCCTGTTGCCAGCTCAAATACTGCTCATACTTCCGCAAAGCAATGTTGTAGTTACTGAATGCTGACTGTGACAGTTTATCACTCAGTTGTTCCTGAATTTTCTCTGTTGTGAACTCTTTTACAGGGTAATTGCTTGAAGTGAGCAATTCATCCAAACGTCTTAAACGAACCACATACTCACGAATAGTACTATGACTCATTTCAGTTTGTTCAAACAGGTACTGTTTGAAAGACATGATGTCAAAATAATCTGTCTCGCTATTGCAGTAAATCTCACTGCAAAAACGGCATAACGCGACAAATTTATCTTGCAGTTCATCCCAGGTCTTGTCATCAATCAACTCCGTCATTTCGGAGATAGACTCTTTGTTGATCACCTGGCCATTAAAAACCAAAGAGATGCGGTCAAGAGCTTTGTGACAATGCAAGCAATGAGTTTGACTATGTTTGTAGTCTTTAATGTAACGGCTGAGCGGCCGTTTCTTTTGTGTTGTAACAGACATAAGAGATAAAGCCCTGTGTGTAGTCTTAAACAAAAAACAAATAAGCAAAAAGTTACTTTTCCGGATTTAAGCGTGCCCGCAAGCGTTTAATCGCCTGGCTGTGTAACTGACTTATACGGGACTCCCCGACTTCAAGTACTGCGCCAATCTCTTTCAGATTAAGTTCTTCCTGATAATACAGCGTCAGAACCATTTTTTCTCGCTCAGGTAACGAATCAATAGCATCAATTACCCGCTGACGAACGTCACTTTCCAGCAATTGTTGTAAGGGATTGGTTTCATGCCCTTCTTCAATAGCAGGCTCACAGCTTTCACCATGCATTTCATGCCATTCATCATACGAAAACAATTGACTGTTATTCGTATCTAACAGTATCTGCCGATATTCTACCAGATCAATCTTTAATTCTTTAGCAACTTCCTGCTCACTGGCTGGACGGCCTAAGTCTTGCTCAAGTTTACGGATGGTTTGCGTCACTTCGCGCGCATTACGTCGCACGCTACGCGGAGCCCAATCGCGGCTCCTTAACTCATCCAACATTGCACCTCTGATGCGCTGTACCGCATAAGTGGTAAACGCGGTTCCCTGTAAGGAATCAAAACGTTCCACCGCATTTAGTAAGCCGATTCCCCCGGCCTGAAGCAGATCATCCAGCTCCACACACGCGGGTAACCTAACTTGTAGCCTTAACGCTTCATGGCGAACTAATGGTACATAGCGCTTCCAGAGGCTGTTTTTGTCCATCACGCCTTCGGCGGTATACAAATCGCTCACAACAACAGACACCTTTGGAATAAGAGACTAACTACCATTATCCAATCCCCTAACAAGGGCAATCGTTTGAACAATGTAGTAAAAGCACTTCTTTTTCACCTATGCGAAATTTATTGCCCGCCTAATAGTAACACAAATTTTAGGCTGTTCACGATAAACGACTAAAAAAGAAGGACCGGCGAGCCGATCCTTGATTTATTTGAATTTTTATGTGAATCAGGTTCACATATTGTCTTAGCTGAAAAATTAACGCAGCAGAGACAGGACAGTTTGAGGAACCTGGTTAGCCTGAGCCAGAACCGCAGTACCCGCCTGTTGCAGGATTTGACCACGGCTCATGTTAGACACTTCGGTCGCGTAATCAGCATCTTGGATACGGCTACGAGCAGCGCTCAGGTTGTTAACGGTGTTGTTCAGGTTGTTAACGGTAGATTCAAAACGGTTTTGGATAGCACCCAGAGAGCTGCGCAGTTTGTCAACTTGTGACAGAGCATTGTCTAAATCGCCTAACGGCTTAGCATTCTTGTCAATCAGGTTTGTTTTAACGCCTACCTTAACGTTACCCTCATTGTCAATAGTGGCTTTATAATATACGTCTTCATCGGTTTCTTTATCTTTACCGGTTATAACGTATTCGCCCTCAATTTCCTTACCATCTTTATCGACGGATTTAACGACTTTGGGATCATTAACATCATCAAGATCAGTTACTGGTTTTACTTTAACCTTTTCGGTTTTACCCGGAACGTCAATCTCATTAGCTGGATCGCCTACACGCACTCCAACTAATGAGTTAACATTAAATTTGCCCAGCCCCAGTGTTTCTTTGTCGATTTGTTTCAGATTGATGGTGATAGTTTCCTTATCGTTAGCACCAACCTGGATGGTCAATTCACTATCTTTACTTAGGACATTAACGCCATTAAATTGAGTTTGTTCAGAGATACGATTAATCTCGTCTAAACGCTCATTCACTTCTTCCTTAATAGAGTTAATATCGCTTTCAGAGTTGCTACCATTTTGTGCCTGAACGGTCAGTTCACGAATACGCTGTAAGTTGGTATTGATTTCGTTCAGAGCACCTTCGGTAGTCTGTGCGATAGAGATACCGTCGTTAGCGTTACGTGCTGCCTGAGACAAACCTTTAACGTTTGCAGTGAAACGGTTAGCGATCGCTTGACCAGCAGCGTCATCCTTCGCGCTGTTGATACGCAGACCAGAAGACAAACGCTCGATAGCGTTACCCAAAGCACTCTGGGATTTATTCAGGTTATTCTGAGTCAGCAAGGACAAGCTGTTGGTGTTGATGACTTGTGCCATAGTTAGAGTTCCTTTTAAAATCAAGTCGATAAATAAGTTTGGGCCTTTGCCCACGGTGTTCATCACCGCCAACAGTTTTATCGGCGTTCCTCAAAGAACCTTTAATTTTTCTTGAAAAAACTTTTTCTTTTTTATCACACTTCCCTTATAAGCCAAACAGCGCCCGTTCTTGGCGATTATTCCTACCATCAAAAAATTATTTTTATTAGTAAACTTTTTTCGAAACTTACCGATAACCGATTCAACAAAGCTTTACTAATAAAGGAGTCAATAATGGCTAGCATTTCTTCATTAGGAGCCGGATCGGGGATGGATTTGGGCTCTATAATAGATAAACTTCAGGCAGCAGAACAAAAACGTTTAGAACCACTGACACAACAACAAACCAGTTATAAAGGTAAGCTAACAGCTTTTGGTACGTTAAAAAGCAGCCTGGAAAAGCTGGAAACGGCGTCTGAGTCACTGAAAAAATTCGATAAACTCAATACAACCACCGCCAGTGAAAAACATGAGGCATTCACGGCCAGTACTGACTCTAAAGCCAGCCCAGGTAACTACAGTATTGAAGTTAAACAATTGGCACAGGCGCAGTCATTACAGACAAAAAAAGTCGATGACCTAAAAACACAAATGGGTGAATCTCTGGGCAAAGGTAAAACCCGGACAATCACCATCACCCAGCCTGGCGAAAAAAAGCCGATGAAAATCGAGCTGACAGACGAACAAACGTCCATTATTGAACTACGTGACGCAATTAATAAACAGGAAGGTAATGTCAACGCCAGTCTTTTTAAGGCAAAAGATGGCGAAAACTATTTAATTCTGACGGCTAAAAAAGCCGGCACTGAATCAATCATGACAATCAAGGTTGAAGGTGACGACAAACTGGGTCAGTTTCTGAACTACACTCCGGGCACAGATGGCGCTAAAGGCACAGGTGGGTTAACTCAAACAGTTGACGCTAAAAATGCACTTTTAACCATCAACAAAATCGAAATTGAGCGTCAAACAAACCATATTACTGACGCACCAGAAGGCGTTAAGCTGGATCTGAAAAAAACGACTCACGATAAAGATAAACCGGGGGAACATAAGCCTGAACTGCTGGTGGTATCCCGTGATATTGAGCCGACGAAAGAGGCGATTAAAAACTGGGTTGATGCTTATAATGAGCTGCAAACGACGTTTGATTCTCTGACCAAATTTAAACCGGTAAAACAGGGTGAAGAACCATCGAAAGATAATGGCGCTTTATTAGGTGATAGCACCCTACGTGGAATACAAAACCAACTGAGAAGCCAGGTTTTCAGCTTTCAGGCCGTTAATGATATTCAAACCCTGAATAAACTGGGCATTAAACAAAAAATTGATGGCAAACTGGAAATTGACAAAGAAAAACTGGAAAAAAATCTAAAAGAAAAACCGGCTAATGTGAAAGCGTTCTTTATGGGTGATGGTAAAGAAACAGGTTTTGCCACCCAGACACATAAACTCTTAAAAAACGCCCTGGATAGCCACGAAGGTACATTAGTCACCGCGACTAACGGCATTAATAAGCGTCTGAAAACACTTGAGAAGCAAGTAGACAGAACACAAATCAACATTAACGAAACGATTGAACGTTATAAACGCCAATTTTCACAACTGGATAAGATTGTCACTTCCTTGAAACAGACCGGCAACTTCCTATTACAACAGATGAAAAATAATTAAAGGAAATTATGTATCAACGTTCGGCAAGTCAATTATATGCCCAGATAGATGTGGAGAGCGAAATTATGAATGCTTCCCCCTATCAGTTGATTCAGATTTTGTTCAACGGGGCGCTAAGCGCCCTGCGTCGGGCAATTATTCTGATGGAGCAAGGTAATATCGCGGAAAAAGGCGCAGCTATTTCCAAAGCGATCAATATCATTGATAATGGCCTCAAACAGGGGTTAGATAACGAGAAAGGCGGAGAGCTGGCACACAATCTCGCCTCCCTTTACGACTATATGACCCAACGTTTACTCCACGCTAATTTACGCAATGATGAGCCAGCCATTACCGAAGTTATAAAGTTACTCACCGAGATTTCAGAAGCTTGGCGGCAAATTGGCCCTCATTACAACGCCAGTCAGGATATTGTTTAATGGATAATGAAATGGATCTTTTGTCAGCTTACCAACGGATCCTAAGTTTAAGTGAGCAGATGCTTAATTTAGCTAAAAACGAAAAATGGGATGAGCTTGTTGATATGGAAATCACCTACCTGAAAGCAGTAGAAGTGATCAGCCAGTCTTCAATATCATCTGCCACCTCTCTTTCGTTACAGCAGAAAATGACCCACATTTTGCAGACAATTTTAGATAATGAAAATGAGATAAAAGAACTGCTACAGAGAAGACTTGATGAACTCAGCAAACTCATCAAACAAGCAGGCCGACAGCAATTATTAAATGATAGCTACGGCCAATTTCCTGTTGAACCCTATCATACCCTTATGAGCTCTACGGAACAGAAGTAATTGAGAAATAAAGGTGATGTATCTTCATCACCATTATTTACTCATCTTGTGAGTTTGGTTCAGCACGCATTGATCTCAATTCAAATTAGAGAAAATAGATAATAAAATCTTGGTAATTAAATAGTGTTCTGCTGTTCATTCTCAATATTTTATACATCAATGAAAGGTATTTTACATCTCTGACGAAAATATGTAGTATCCTGGTCTACAAATCAGGATTGTTCTTCATATTCCCCATTAGAACAATGGCCGTCCGTGGGATGAGCTATGGTCGCCCCTGTGAGTTGTCGTTAATAGGACGCCGACCGCAATGCAGGTATGCGGGTGATTGCGTAGCAGATAATAAGAAAGGCCACACCAGAGCGTAGCCTTGAATTATCAGCTAACTATTAAGAATAGATTCCATGAGGGTCTTTATACTCGAAAATAAATTCAATTTCTAACGTTTCACCAACATGTTCCTTAAATAGATCTGCAAGGTTAGAGAGGTCGTAATTGTTTCCTACCATATAGGACAGAGTATTTTGGAGACCTAAGTTAGCATTGGGTATGCTGTATTCTTTGTCTAAAAAGAGCTGATTTAAAAGGTCACTGGGCATCGGTCAATAGCAATTGACAATTAACATTTAAATTTGAAAATAAAGATGCCATTCTCGTCAACTATCAAGATTATCACTGAGAAATAACAAAATGAGCAGAATGTATAACCCGACACATCCCGGATTTGTTTTACACGAATATCTCGGAGATATATCTGTAACCAACGCGGCAAAATCATTAAGCATTATCCCGCATATTAAACGGCAATGCCGGTATATCCGCCGATATGGCATTACGTCTGGAGGCAGCATTGGGAACCAGCGCTGAAATGTGGACCGGAATGCAGTCCCAATATGAGCTGTGGGTTGCCTCTCAGCACAAAAGACCAGAAATAAAACCGATAGTTGCATAGCCATAAAATTAAAAGCCACCTGCAAATCCAAGTGGCTATCCCAAAACAGGAAATACAAAAGGTTTATCACAATATCTATCAATAAGTTAATATTCCTACACCTGCATACTCATAATTTCCTGATAAGAAGCCACCAGCTTATTTCTCACCTGAACGCCCATTTGCAAGGAGATACTGGATTTCTGCAGATCCACCATCACATCATTCAGTTCAATACCCGGTACACCCAGGGTAAAATCCTGTGCCTGTTTCGTGGCATGTAAACGTGTCTGATTAATTTTACCAACCGCCGCCGTCAGTTGACTGGCAAATCCCCCCTGCAATGGCATGGGTTTTGCGATACTTGCCGCCTGTAATACCTGAGCCTGCATCTGTTGCAGTACTCCTTCAATTGCCTGAATTGACATAAAAACCTCGTGTTAAACCACCTTATACCCTACGCAATTCAATGCCATATTAACCAAAGTTTTATACGGCATATTTTCACGCTGCCACCCTAACATAGCCCCTTCAATCTAAAGCGGGTAATTAACGTAAAAAGTCAGGGCTTATTGCGCCATTAAAAGATGAGTGAACAGCGAATAATGACAAGACTGAAAACAGGAAAAATTTTTTCGCTTGCGTATGGGGAGTCTGTTTTGTTACGCCACGCTTTTAGTATTCATGTTGAACAGCAAGGCAAGGATCGTCTATGAGTGCCGCAACAACCGACGTTGAAAATCAAACTAACGGTTTCAGTGCTATCATTAACCGGATAAAAGCTGATCCTAAAGTACCATTATTAGTTGCAGGCAGCGCAGCCGTCGCGATTGTCATTGCCCTTTTCTTGTGGTTACGCAGCCCCGATTATCGGGTGCTCTACAGTAATCTGAGCGATAAAGATGGTGGCGATATTGTCACGCAACTAACCCAATTAAATATTCCGTTCCGTTTTGCCGAAAACGGCGCTGCTATCATGATCCCTGCCGAGCAGGTCCATGAGACACGGCTAAGACTGGCACAACAAGGGTTGCCTAAAGGTGGTGCCGCTGGATTTGAGCTGCTTGATAAAGAGAAATTTGGTATCAGCCAGTTCAGTGAACAGGTTAACTACCAAAGAGCATTGGAAGGTGAGTTGTCACGGACCATTGAATCACTGGGACCGGTGCAAAATGCCCGTGTTCACCTGGCGTTACCCAAACCTTCCCTGTTTGTCCGTGAACAAAAATCGCCTTCCGCATCGGTTACGGTCGGACTACTGCAAGGCCGTTCACTGGATGAAGGCCAGATTAACGCCATTGTCCATATGGTTTCCAGCAGTGTCGCTGGTTTACCTCCCGGCAACGTCACCATTGTTGATCAGACCGGACGCTTGTTAACACAAGCAGATGCCACTGGACGCGATCTGAACACCAGTCAGCTGAAATACATTCAGGAAGTGGAAAATCGCTTCCAGCATCGTATTGAAGCCATTCTGACCCCGGTTGTCGGTCGTGGTAATGTTCACGCGCAAGTGACTGCCCAGGTAGATTTTTCCCGCCGTGAAGAGACCGCAGAGGAATATAAACCTAATCAGCCACCTAATCAGGCAGCGGTTCGCTCGAAACAGTTAAGTGAAAGCGAGCAAAGTGGTGGTTCTCTGGTTGGTGGCATTCCTGGCGCGCTTTCCAATCAACCCAGCCCTCCGCCAAGTGCGCCGATTGATAAGCCGAATACCAAAGAGAGTAATAAAAACGACAAGAGCGATAAGAAAACATCATCCGCTGGTAACAATAACGAGCGCGTGGTGAACAATAATCGCAATAACCGCCGTGACGAAACCACAAACTACGAAGTGGACCGGACTATTCGCCATGTACAGCAGCAAGCCGGCGGTGTTGAACGCTTATCTGTGGCGGTTGTGGTCAATTATGTCACGGTCGACGGCAAAAATGGCCCGGAAACTCAGGCGCTGACACCGGAACAACTGGCGAAAATAGAAGCGCTGACCAGAGAAGCCATGGGCTTTTCCAAAGAACGTGGCGACAGTTTAAATGTGGTCAATACACCATTTACTGAAAGCAAAGAAAATATCGAAGTGATTCCGGTATGGCAGAACCCTGCTCTGCTGGAAAAAGCCTTTGATTTTGGTCGTTACCTTCTGTTGATACTGGTGGCTTGGCTCCTGTGGCGCAAAATGGTGGTTCCTCAACTCGCCAAAAAACGGGCCGCAGATAAAGCCGCACTTGAAGCACAGAAAGTGCAGAAAAGACAAGTGACTGAATCCAGCGCAGAAATGGATGACAGAACCCGCCAGAGACTAACACGTCAACGGGTCAGTGCTGAAATTCAAAGCCAACGTATCCGCGAATTAGCAGAAAAAGATCCTCGCGTAGTGGCGCTGGTGATCCGTCAATGGATGAGTAACGAACAATGAGCCTGAACGGAACAGAAAAAAGCGCCGTCATGTTAATGACCCTGGGAGAAGATCAGGCGGCCGAGGTGTTTAAACACCTGAACTCCAGGGAAGTCCAGCAACTCAGCATCACCATGGCGGGTATGCGCCAGGTTTCCAACCAGCAACTGGTCGATGTCTTAGCTGAATTTGAAGAGGATGCCGGCCAGTATGCGGCACTGAGTATCAATGCCAGTGACTATCTGCGTTCGGTGTTGATTAAAGCGCTGGGTGAAGAACGCGCTTCCAGTCTGCTTGAGGATATTCTCGAATCCCGTGAAACCACTACCGGTATGGAGACCCTCAACTTTATGGAGCCACAAATGGCAGCCGATATGATCCGTGAAGAACACCCACAGATTATCGCCACCATTTTGGTTCATCTGAATCGTGGGCAGGCAGCCGATATTCTTGCGCTGTTTGATGACAAACTGCGTAACGACATCATGCTGCGTATCGCCACTTTCGGTGGTGTACAACCGACTGCGCTGGCTGAACTGACAGAAGTCCTTAATAATCTGTTAGATGGTCAGAACCTCAAGCGCAGCAAAATGGGCGGTATTCGGACTGCGGCTGAGATTATCAACCTGATGAAAAGCCAGCAGGAAGAAAATGTTATCGCAGCAATGCGCGCCTACGATAACGAACTGGCACAAAAAATCATTGATGAAATGTTCCTGTTCGAAAACCTTGTCGATGTGGACGATCGCAGTATCCAGCGTCTGTTGCAGGAAATCACCACCGACTCCCTGCTTATTGCACTGAAAGGCTGCAACCAGCAACTACGCGATCACTTCCTCAACAATATGTCTCAGCGTGCCGCAGAGATTTTGCGTGACGACCTGGCAAACCGAGGTCCGGTACGTATGTCTCAAGTGGAAAGCGAACAGAAAGCCATTTTGCTTATTGTTCGTCGTCTGGCAGAAAGCGGCGAGATTATCCTGAACGGTGGTGACGATAGCTATGTCTGATAAGTTGAACAATGCTGGCTGGCAACCCTGGAAACCTAATGAACTCACGCAGTGGGAAAAACTGCATGCTAAACCAGAGCCTACTGATGACTCACCGGAAACTTCCGGGCGTGATGAAATCCTTCAACAAGCAGCAATGCTGGATAACCTGAAAGAACAGGCCCGGCAGGCAGGCCATGAACAAGGATTTGCCGAAGGCCAGACAGAAGGTTATGAAAAAGGATACCAATCCGGCTTAGAAGCCGGTCTGGAACAGGGATTAAAGGACGCAAGTCAGCAGCAGCAACCTATCACAGAGCAGTGGCAAAATCTGCTGGCCGATTTCCAGCATTCATTGGAAGGGCTTGACACGATCATTGCATCCCGCTTGATGCAATTGTCACTGACCGCTGCAAAACAGATCTTAGGTCAGCCTGCGATTTGTGATGGTACTGCCCTGCTCAATCAGATCCGTGAATTTATTCAACAGGAACCGATGTTAAGTGGTAAACCTCAATTGCGGGTTCATTCTCGCGACATGCCAATGATTGAACAACAATTAGGCAATACGCTCTCATTACACGGCTGGCGTTTACTGGCAGATAACAAGCTGCATCCGGGTGGTTGTAAAATCAGTGCAGATGAAGGTGATCTGGATGCTAGCCTGGCGACGCGCTGGCATGAATTATGCCGGCTGGCAGCACCGGGGGAATTGTAATGACGGCAAGACTCGGGCGCTGGCTGGCAACACTGGATGCTTTTGAGCAAAAATTGGAGAAGACTTCGCCGGTTCGTCGTTATGGCCGTCTGACCAGAGCGACAGGTCTGGTCATGGAGGCAACGGGCTTACATCTGCCTCTGGGAGCAACCTGCCTGATTGAACGGCAAAATGGCGGCAATATTGAAGAGGTTGAAAGTGAAGTCGTTGGTTTTAATGGCGAAAAACTTTTACTGATGCCGCTTGAAGATCTGGAAGGTATTGTACCCGGCGCACGGGTTTATGCCCGACCGTACAGTGAAGATTGCGGTAGCGGACGCCAGCTGCCTCTTGGCCCAGAACTATTAGGACGGGTTTTAGATGGTGCCGGCCGCCCACTGGATGGCTTGCCGTCACCAGATACCGGCTATCGCGCCTCACTCACCACACCGCCAATCAATCCTCTGCAACGTACGCCGATCAGTGACGTACTGGACGTGGGAGTACGGGCGATTAACGCCTTACTCACGGTAGGACGCGGCCAGCGAATGGGGTTATTTGCCGGTTCCGGGGTGGGTAAGAGCGTTCTTCTTGGTATGATGGCACGCTATACACAGGCCGATGTGATCGTCGTTGGCTTGATCGGTGAACGTGGCCGCGAAGTTAAAGACTTTATTGAAAACATCCTTGGTACAGCCGGTTTAGCCCGCTCAGTGGTTGTCGCAGCGCCTGCCGATATCTCACCTTTATTGCGCATGCAAGGCGCATCCTACGCGACCCGGATCGCCGAAGATTTTCGTGACCGGGGTAAACATGTATTACTGATTATGGATTCATTAACTCGCTACAGTATGGCTCAACGTGAAATTGCCTTGGCCATTGGCGAGCCACCGGCGACCAAAGGTTATCCGCCTTCAGTTTTCGCCAAACTTCCAACACTGGTGGAACGGGCCGGGAATGGCGTGAACGGCGGCGGTTCGATTACCGCGTTTTACACCGTACTGACCGAAGGTGATGATCAGCAAGACCCAATAGCTGATGCTGCCAGGGCGATTCTGGATGGTCACATCGTGCTCTCCCGATCTCTGGCGGAATCAGGGCACTACCCGGCAATTGATATTGAAGCCTCTATCAGCCGCGCCATGACATCATTAATTGATAAACAGCACTATCGGCGGGTACAGCAGTTTAAACAACTGCTCGCAAGTTATCAGCGTAACCGTGATCTGATTAATGTCGGTGCCTATTCTGCGGGCAATGATCCGCTATTGGACAAAGCGATTGAACTTTATCCCTATATGGCACAATTTTTACTACAAGATATTGAAGAACGTAGTGAATATGAAGCGGCCTGTATTCAACTACAACAGTTGTTACCGCTATAACGTAACGAC
Source organism: Photorhabdus stackebrandtii (assembly GCF_011189495.1). Lineage (NCBI taxonomy): Bacteria > Pseudomonadati > Pseudomonadota > Gammaproteobacteria > Enterobacterales > Morganellaceae > Photorhabdus > Photorhabdus stackebrandtii. The sequence continues at coordinate 15,330 of NZ_PUJV01000008.1, read as the reverse complement.
TTTCTGTATGTTGCCATTAAAAAGCGAGGAATAAGATGCAGCAACAATCACCTCTCATGACCTTGCGTGAACTTGCACAACATGCGGTGGAGAAAGCCGCCACTCACCTTGCACAAGTTCGTCAGAACCTTCAGCAAATGGAGCAACAACTTACAACGCTGATGGGCTATCAGGATGAGTACCGGATGCGCCTGAACGACACGCTCAGTAACGGAATGCCGTGTACAACCTGGCAAAACTACCAGCAATTCATGAAGACGCTGGAAAAAGCGATTGAACAGCACAAATTGCAGCTCAATCAATGGCAACAGCGGCTTGAGACCGCTTTATCACAGTGGCAGGAAAAGCAACAACGTCTCAATGCTTTTGATACTTTGCAACAACGGGCAGATAACAACCGAAGATTACAACAGAACAGAACGGAGCAAAAACAGATGGATGAGTATGCCCAACGTAGTGCACAACGGAGAAATAGATTATGAATATCACTCTTTTGCCTGCTGACCTGAAACCGGCAGAAAATCAGCAAACGCGCAGTGATCCACTCACTGACGCTGATCAGCCTTCTGCCTTTGCTCAGTTTCTTAATCTGGAAACCGAGCCGGCACAGAAAGGTATGACCAAACCGGGAAAAGTGTCATCCAAAGACGGAAAAGAGATCACGGATGAAACAGACAACGGGTTATCGCCATTATTATCTGTATCATCTGTCTCAAATGAAATTCCAGCGGAGTCTATCGCCTCCTCACTGATTCCTCTGAATGTAAAAGCAGAGGCAGACAAACAACCAGCTCCTGTTGATGAAAAGCTCATGTCAGCAAAAGAGTTGGCGGCAAATTTACCCGTACAATTATCCAAATTAACCATCAGGTCAGAAAATCAGAAAGATAATCCACAACCAACCGAACTGATTAAACATAGTGACAAAAATAGTGATAAAAACCGTCCAGTTATCGCTGAAGAATCGGTAATGACAGGATTACCGACGGAGGAAAATCTTCTAAAGAGCATGCCAGAACAGCCAAGACATGAAGAAAAAACGGAAAGTTTTGAAAGTCTTTTTAAAATAAAACCTGAAAACGGATTAGTACAGAATTCTCAGATAAAACCAAAGATCCCTACCGTCGCTATTCAACATGAAAATGCACCTCAAAGTCATTCACGTGAATCTGCGTTGATCCAGACCACCGTTCAGACTGAAATTCAGCCCGCTACCGTAGCAGCTGAGCATCAGCAAACCGGACAAGCTCCCTCAGTAACCGCATCTCCTCTGCTTTCCGCAGGGCACAACCAGACGGCCCAATTTCAGTTATCCAGCGCCTCCACACCTTTGCTGAATGCGCAGTTGGGTAGTGAAGAGTGGCAGCAACAATTAAACCAACAGATTATCTTGTTCAACCGCAATGGCTTACAACAAGCAGAGCTGCGCCTGCATCCACAAGAGCTGGGTGCATTACAAATTCGTATGTCTGTTGAAGACAATCAGGCGCAATTGCATTTAGCATCTGCTCACAGTCATGTTCGGGCAGCCCTGGAAGCTGCATTACCTGGGCTTCGTCATGCATTAGCAGAAAGTGGAATTCAACTTACCCAAAGCAATGTCAGCAGTGACAACGCCAACCCGTGGCAACAAGAACAGCGTTCTGGTTCACAAAATTCAGGCGGAACTGACGGTCATAGCACGGACGCCACACCAGAAAACCATTCGGCTAACGAATCCACAATACGTTTAACACCTCACCAACTGGCGTCAGTCCGTGGAGGTGTGGATATTTTCGCCTGATAATAAAAAGGATTTATCCGTAGTAAACAAGACTCACAACAAACGAATGAGTTAGTGGTTTTTTCTCCGTTTGTTCCGGCTATTGCCAGCGGAAATACGCGGGATAATTATTATCGATATTGATGGATAAGCAGGTCCGCCACGGAATGAGTGGACACTTGTCCGCAACGAAAACAGGAACTTGTCTGTCCATGTCTGACTATAGCTACGAGCGTAAACGCAAAAATCCATTTTGGATGATACTGTTAGTACTGATTGCCGTTATCGGTGCCGCCATCGGAGGATACAGTTGGTGGACATTTAAGCAGGCAAAAGAGAGTAACTCTGAAGCACCCCGAATCATAGAAGTCCCTGTATTTATGACTCTGGAACCTTTCACCGTCAATCTGATTGACAATGAAGATCACTTTGACCGTGTGCTCTATATCGGCGTGACCTTACGTTTAACCGATGAAAAAACCCGCAAGCGCTTCCATGAGTATCTGCCGGAAGTTCGTAGCCGTATGTTGTTATTACTATCACGCCAGAAATCAGCGGATCTGGCTCACGACAGCGGCAAATTGCGTCTGATGAACGATATCAAGCAAACGCTGCGCCCAACATTGGTACCAGGTGAGCCGGATCAGGTCATCACCGATGTGCTGTTTACCACGTTTATTCTGCGATAATCACCATGAGTGACAATATTCTTTCACAAGCCGAGATTGATGCTCTGCTCAATGGCGACAGTGCCATTGACGACGCAGAAAACACCGCGTCTGGGGAAAACGAGGTTCGCCCTTACGATCCCAATACCCAACGCCGTGTTGTTCGGGAACGTCTGCAAGCACTGGAAATTATTAACGAACGTTTTGCCCGTCATTTTAGGATGGGGTTGTTCAACATGCTCCGCCGTAGTCCTGACATTACCGTCGGAGCAATAAAAATTCAGCCTTATCACGAATTCGCCCGTAACCTGGCGGTGCCGACCAACCTTAACCTCGTTCACCTGAAACCGTTGAGAGGAACCGCACTGTTTGCATTTGCCCCCAGCCTGGTTTACATCGCGGTAGATAACCTGTTTGGTGGTGATGGACGTTTCCCGACCAAAGTAGAAGGCCGTGAATTCACCAATACGGAACAACGGGTGATTAACCGGATGTTACGTATGGCGCTGGATTCCTACCGTGATGCCTGGGATTCCATTTTCAAAATTGAAGTGGAATATATCCGCTCTGAAATGCAGGTGAAATTCACCAATATCACCACATCACCGAACGATATTGTAGTTACGACACCGTTTCAGGTGGAAATTGGCGCGTTGAGTGGTGAGTTTAACATCTGTATTCCGTTTGCCATGATCGAACCCCTGCGGGAACGCCTGACCAATCCACCATTGGAAAATGTCCGCCAAGAAGACAGTCTGTGGCGGGAAAGCCTGGTAAAACAGGTTCAGCATTCAGAACTGGAGCTGGTCGCCAACTTTGTTGACATCCCGCTGAGGCTATCAAAAATTCTGCAACTTCAGCCGGGCGATATATTACCTATTGATAAACCCGAACGCTTGATCGTTCACGTCGATGGTGTGCCGGTGCTCACCAGTCAATACGGAACATTAAACGGGCAATACGCCCTGCGTGTCGAACATCTTATTAACCCTGTTTTAAATGCTCTGGATGAGGAACAGCCCAATGAGTGACGCTAAACAACCCACAGATACCGCTTCAACCGGGTCTGCCGAAGATATGTGGGCAGAAGCGCTGGAACAACAGGCCGCGCAACAACAAACCTCTGACAGCAGCGCGGCAATATTTGAATCTCTGGAGCCTCAGGATGCACTGGCTCATTTATCGGATATCGACCTGATTCTGGATATTCCGGTCAAATTATCCGTCGAACTGGGCCGGACAAAAATGACGATCAAACAACTGCTGAGATTGTCTCAAGGCTCCGTTGTCTCTCTTGATGGCCTTGCCGGGGAACCGTTGGATATTTTAATCAATGGCTACCTGATTGCGCAGGGTGAAGTTGTGGTTGTATCGGATAAATACGGCATCCGTATCACCGATATCATCACCCCTTCCGAACGTATGCGTCGCTTGAGTCGCTAATATGGCTTTCCAGCCTTCTCTTCATCATGGCGCGGCAGAACCTGTCGCGCAAACCCAAGCGGTTGCTCAGGTAGCCACTTCTGCGCCAATTCCCGCCGGTCAGACACTGATGCAGATCAGCAGTGCATTGGCGGGTGTCCTGCTATTGATTTTCACCCTCACCTGGCTGATACGCCGTATGGGGCTGGTTTCCGGCAAAGGAAAAACACAGCAACAACTCAGTATCAAAGCCAGTTGTTCACTTGGGCAACGTGAACGTGTCGTCATTGTGGAGGTCGAAAATGACTGGTTAGTATTAGGTGTTACTGCCCAGCAGATTAATTTGTTACATCAGATGCCAATACCTGAATCCAACGGTGATAACCCCGAAGGACACCCCATAAAACCGGCACTGTTTGGTCAGATTCTCAAAAATACCCTGATGCGACAAGGCAAGGCCGATGAAAAAAAGTAGTTCTTTCTTTATGACAGGCAATAAATTCCCATTATCATGCCGCCTGGCAATGGCACTCACTGCGCTGATTTTACCCATGGATGTCGCGGCACAGCTGCCGGGGATTATCAGCCAACCGCTGGCTAATGGCGGACAAAGCTGGTCCCTGCCGGTTCAAACATTAGTGTTTATTACCGCGCTGGGTTTCATTCCTGCGGCTTTACTCATGATGACCAGTTTTACCCGCATTATTATTGTGTTGGGTTTACTGCGTAATGCATTAGGCACCCCATCGGCTCCGCCCAATCAGGTTTTACTGGGGCTGACACTATTTATGACCTTTTTTATTATGTCGCCGGTTTTCGATAAAGTTTATCAGGATGCTTATCTGCCTTTCAGTGAAGATAAAATCAGCCTGGAAACCGCTTTAGAAAATGGCGCCAAGCCGTTACGGCAATTTATGTTACGTCAGACACGGGAAAACGATTTAGCATTGTTTGCCCGCCTTGCTGACCAACCCCCTTTTGAAACAGCAGAGTCAGTTCCTATGCGGGTATTGATGCCGGCATTTATTACCAGTGAGCTAAAAACCGCGTTCCAGATTGGTTTTACCCTGTTCATCCCCTTTCTGATTATCGACTTGGTGGTCGCCAGCGTTTTGATGGCGCTGGGAATGATGATGGTGCCACCCGCGACAATCTCATTGCCCTTTAAACTTATGTTGTTTGTATTGGTTGATGGTTGGCAATTATTGCTGGGTTCTTTGGCACAAAGTTTCTACGGTTGACCTGAAAAGAGACAAACATTATGACTCCTGAATCGGTAATGGCACTGGGTACAGAAGCAATGAAAATCGCACTGGCGCTGGCTGCACCGCTGCTTTTATCTGCTTTATTATGCGGTTTAATTGTCAGCTTATTACAAGCCGCGACACAGGTTAACGAAATGACGCTGTCATTTATCCCCAAAATTCTGGCGGTATTTGTCACTACAGTTATCGCGGGTCCCTGGATGCTGAATCTATTTTTGGACTACATGCGTGGACTCTACAGCAGCATACCCGTGATAATCGGCTGATTATGATCTCTTTTGACAGTGAAATGCTGATCCAGTTTATCAGTGAATTTTTCTGGCCGCTGGTCCGGGTCCTTGCGCTGTTCAGTACCGCGCCATTATTCAGTGAAAAACAGGCCCCTAAAAAAGTTCGGATCGGGTTAGCAGTGATGGTAACGCTGCTCTTAATGCCAAACCTGCAACCTGCGCAAGTGCCTATTTTCTCTGTCGCCGGATTTTGGGTGATTATCCAGCAAATCCTGATTGGCGCATCACTCGGCCTGACCATGCAAATAGCTTTTGCCGCAGTGCGTCATGCAGGTGAAATCATTGGCTTACAAATGGGCCTCTCATTCGCCACCTTTTTTGACCCTTCCGGCGGCCCTAATATGCCCATTCTGGCGCGTATCTTTAACCTTTTGACTTTACTGCTATTTCTGGCTTTTGACGGCCATCTGTGGCTATTATCCGTTCTGGCGGATACATTCCAGGTTATACCAGTACAGCCATTGCAACTCAGTGCTCAAGGATTTTGGCTCTTGGCACAAAGCGCCAGCATGATATTTATCAACGGCATGATGCTGGCTCTACCATTAATCACTCTGCTATTAACGCTGAATTTCTCATTGGGGATCTTAAACCGTATGACACCACAACTCTCCATCTTTGTGGTTGGTTTTCCGCTAACGCTCACTACCGGTATCCTGGTACTGACACTTTTAATCCCCATGCTGGCGCCATTTTCTGAGCGTCTGTTCAGTGAATTGTTTAATCGGCTGGCGATAATTATCAGTGGCATGGTTATTTAAAAAACTATAAGTATTATATACTGTATAAATCCTATTATTTAATACTGTAAAATTTTATTTCCAACGGTGTTATTAAAACAGAAAAATAAAATAGGTTAATGGTTCAGGAGCAGTAAATTAATGAATATAGAACAAGAGTTATATAACGCCGCGATTAGCTTAATTGAAAAACGATATCCAAAGGGATGGGGTGGCGCAGCCGCAGTACGGACAGAATCGGGTAAGATTTTAACCAGTATTGCGCCTGATACCAAAAATGACGCGTTATCCCTTTGTATGGAAGTCGGTGCCTATTTGGAGGCACATAAACTTAATGAAGCGGTCACACACTCCTTATGTCTCTGTCGTGAGGATGCCGATTGTGAATATATCATTTTGACACCCTGCGGAATATGTCAAGAACGTTTGGTTCATTGGGGCGGTTCAGTTAAAGTGGCTGTGACTAATGATAAAAACGCGTTATTATTTAAAACAATACGTGAATTGCAACCTTATCATTGGTCAGCCGTTAATGGAGCAATTCTCTAAATTAGAAGATCTTGGATTCGTAGAGTAAATGCAATTAACTCTCCTTTTAAAAAGTTGCATTTATTGAATTAAATCTGTCCTTGATATAAAAATTTAATACCTCTGTATTCTCATTTTTAAATGATTATGGCAGGTTAAACATGTTCATCACGCTTCATTGTTGAATCACTTAATCGAAATCCATTAACCATTAGCAGGGATCTGAAAAGAAATAAAAAAAGGGATAAAATGGTTAATCTGGCAGGATTTAAGCTCTGAAAAAAGGATTGATTATTGGAAAAAACAGAAAGGGATATTTTTATCTCATCAGGCTATTTACTGGCTGATTTATGAAGACAAAATAAAGGGGGTGATTTATTAAAATTGCGGGTAAAACAGCGTCAATAAAGATAAAAATCGGATATGATTAGCGTTGATTAAAAGTTAAAATACAATAACCGATGATGATTAAACTTCACAAAAATCAGGTATTAAAAATGGTAAAAACAACGGTAAAAACGTTATACCGATTAAAACCATAAATTAAAAGAATGACTTTTAATAACAGATTAAAACCTACCTGTCATAAAACCCAAGGTAGGATTTAACTTTTTTCCTGCCATATTAATTTATTTATCAGCGGTTTTATACTTCATTTATTTTACATTTACCTAACCTGCCATAATCATTTAAAAGTGCAAATACAGAAGTATTAAATTTTTATATCAAGGGCAGATTTAACTTGGTAAAATATTTCATAAGGAGAGTTAATAGCATTTAATCGGAAATCATTAACCATTAATAGTGAGTTGAAAATAAATCTGCATGTAAAACAATATTACCCAAATAGATGGGGATTAAGGTGCTTTCCCACTGGTTATTTTATGAAGAAAATCGTAAAAATAACGCAATAAAAAAGAGATAAAATGGTTAATCTGGCAGGATTTAAGCTCTGAAAAAAGGATTGATTATTGAAAAAAATAGAAAGGGATATTTTTACATCATCAAGCTATTTACTTGTTGATTTATGAAGACAAAATAAAGGATGGTGATTTATTAAAACTGCTGGTAAAACAGCGACAGTAAAGATAAAAAGTAGATATGATTAGCATTCGTTCATAAACAGGATATTTAGCGCCAACCTGTTATTTTAGATAGAAAAAAGGCTTTATTTATGTCCTGATAATTATCGCAAAATAAAATACCAAAATCAGAGAATAAAGCCGATGACAATTATTGCGTCAGCTCAAGAATATAATCGGTATGGGGCAAATGATTCAGATCCCCTGGCTGAAACAGTGACGATGCAATAAAGCCCAGCGGATCATGTTCTATCGGATCGACCGGTATGGTGTGGCGGGAAAAACAGATTTCATCCTCGGTACCCGGCCCCTTTATCGGATTTTTAGCCAATTCATGAAACTGAAACACCGGATTATCCGGGCTATAAAAAATCGCTTTCGGGCAGTGTGGATTGTCAGACATACACCGTTTTCCCACCAGGGAAATCGTCACGGGAATACCGTCGGCTTCATCAACCACCCAAATATCCCCTATCGGTTCAATCTGGTTATAAATAAAAACCCGTTTACCGACTTTTAAGGTTAATTTATGAATACAGGGGTCCGGGATTTTACAATCGCAAACGGCACTTTTCATGTTAACTGAAAGCATAGTTTTTCCTTACCTCTCAGTATTAACTGCCGGAAACAGTTAATACTGAGTTATTTTAAAAAGGCCATAGTTATCTTGAAATAACCACTTTTCCATTGATTAAAGAAAAATAGGGGCTAAATGTACGACCGTTTTCACCATTTTTATCTCTAATTAACAATGGCGAATTATTACTATCTTCAATTTCAAAACGGAATAACCGCCCCCCCAGATAACGCACTAACTTATATTTTCTCCAGTCTATCGGTATAGCCTGATAACCGTCATCAAAATTTCTCCCAAAGTCTAAAGAATCAAAATAACTTTGTTCCGTACTGTCATTAGCCTGCGCATGCTCATACAACATTATTTTGGCGGCATGTTGTAAAGCCCCCGAATCTTTATTTTTCATTATTTTCCAGATATCTTCATAGGCTTTTTTAACCAATTCCGTGCTTGTTTCCGTTTCCGGCAAAGGCGTAGCCGTCGTCCAGGCCCAGACAGGCAGATCATTTAATGTCACTGTCCGTTCCGTATGATAATAAAATTTATCCGGATATTCTTTCGTCGTAATTCTACTGGATTGCTCAGTATCAATATTAAAATTAACAGACTGCATGCTATTAGGTTTTAATATTCCATCTTTATCTACTACCTTGGTGACAATATTAGTAATTTCATCAGAATCATAGGGAGTCGCCCTCACCAATCGGACCTTGCATTTCGCATCTTTTTCTTTATAAATATACTTATCATCCCGGGCACTTAATGGCCCCATATCAAGACTGATAACGTTCTTACCGTTTTGCAATATCACTGCAACATTGTAGCCAGTTGATATAGTACCGCTGATCGAGCCCAGATTACTTAAAGTGTAGATCCCATTGACTGTCAGTACACAAAATGCCTGATTTGTTTCTAAATAAGTAATATATTTAACTTTATCCATCGTATTCTTCCCATAGGTTGATAATGAAAATAAGGCCATAAAAAACAAAATAACTTTATTCATTGCGATAGCCTCAGTTTGTATGTCGATTTTTCTTTTGGCAGTTTAGGATATATCTCCCATTTTTTTTGTTTCTTATTATCCACATTGCTTCCTGATCCGATAGACTTACCATTATTTTCAGATGGTGCTACGCCCACCCCATACTCCACATAATAACTGGCAACAATCCCCTCATGGAAAAACACCAGATATAACCCGTTATCCTGCTTATCCAATTCAAAACACCCTTCTGCTTCAATATCCGCACCGGCTTTAAAATACCCCTCCACCAGATAATATTTAAAGCCCGCCTGAATATTCGTTTCCGCACTAATCGCCAACGTACCTTTGACCATATCCCCTAACTGAAATTCCATCTCCCGTTCTTCATTGCTGGCATATTTAAACGACAGGTTTAACGCCCCTTCCAGCACCATATCTAATTGCGCCCCCAGATAAGCCCCATTCCGCCCTTCGTCTACCGCCGCCTTTCCTTTTAATCCCTGTTCACGAATTAAGGCTATTAACTTCTCAACACCGAATTCCGTGGCAAATGCCTGAATTAAATCCAGCCGCAATTTCATCCCAATCAGCGGCGCTAATTCCACCGAAACCGCGTGTTCAAAATACGCCTCATTGCCCTGTGTGGCATTCACCAGTTTACTGCCGCCGCTTAATTTTATTTCCGGCGTCTGGATTTCCATTTCCAGTAGTGTAATTTCCTGACTGCCTTCACTGGAAAACAGTTTTTGCAGCGTATCAACCGCCTGAAGCCCTTTATTCACTAACCCCAGTTTCTTGCGTTTTGTTTTAAACGCCTCTTCCAACTCATGCGTAAAAGTGCGGGAATAGGGGCCCAGGGTGTAAGCAAAACGCCCTTCGATAGTTAACGTATCCGTTAATTCATAACCGGCGGTGCGTTTATGCCAGTTTTCACCCGGCCTTTTCGCCTGCGGATTGACTTGCGTCCTCGCCGCAAGCGCCTCCGCTTTTCTTTCCGCCACACTTCTTTCCCGGACTGCCTGCTCCGCCCCTATCGTCATATCCAGCATCCATTCATATTGCGGCAAAACATGGATTGTCGTGTCAAGCGCATCGACCGGGCCCAGTAACAACGCCTTCACCTTATTGTCCGCCAATGGGAATTGGCGCGTGACAAAAGGCTGGCCGTAACATTGCGTCAGTTCAAGAATATAATCGGTATGGGGCAAATGATTCAGATCCCCTGGCTGAAACAGGGACGATGCAATAAAGCCCAGCGGATCCTGTTCTATCGGATCGACCGGTATGGTGTGGCGGGAAAAACAGATTTCATCCTCGGTACCCGGCCCCTTTATCGGATTTTTAGCCAATTCATGAAATTGAAATGCCGGATTATCCGGGCTATAAAAAATTGCTTTCGGACAGTGTGGATTGTCAGACACACACCGTTTTCCCAACAGGGAAATCGTCACGGGAATACCGTCGGCTTTATCAACCACCCAAATATCCCCTATCGGTTCAATCTGGTTATAAATAAAAACCCGTTTACCCACTTTTAAGGTTAATTTGTGAATACAGGGGTCCGGGATTTTACAATCGCAAACAGCACTTTTCATGTTAACTGAGAGCATGTTTTTTCCTTACCTCTCAGTATTAATTGCCGGAAACAGTTAATACTGAATTATCTGAAAGAAACCATAGTTACCTTGAAATAACTACTTTTCCATTAATCAAAGAAAAAAACGGACTAAATGTTCGTCCATTCTTACCATCCTTATCCCTAATTAATAATGGGGATGGTGATCCATGTTCAACTTCAAACCGAAATAACCTCCCCTCCATATAACGCGCTAGTTTATATTTATTCCAGTCTATCGGCACTGCTTGATAACCGTTATTAAAATCATCCTTAAAATCCAGAGAATCAAAATAACTCTGTTCTGTACTATCATTAGCCTGGGCATGTTCATACAACATTAATTTGGCTACCGATTGTAAAGCAGCCAAATCTTTATTTTTCATTATTTGCCAGATATCTTCATAGGCTTTTTTAACCAATTCAGTACTTGCCGCTGTCTCCGGCAAGGAAGTAGCCGTCGTCCAGGCCCAAATAGGTAGATCATTCAGTATAATTGTCCGCTCCGTATGATAATAAAACTCGCCAGGGTATTCTTTCTCAGTAATTTTACTAGATTGCGCAGTATCAGTATTAAAATTAATCGACTGAATACTATTAGGCTCCAATATGCCGTTTTTATCTACCACACTGGTAATAATATTCGTGACTTCATCGGATTGGTAAGGAGTTATCCTCACCAAACGGACCTTACACTCTGCATCTCTTTCTTTATAAACATATTTATCATCCCGGGCACTTAATGGCCCCATATCAAGACTAAGAATGTTTTTACCGTTTTGCAATAGCAGTGCAATGTTATATCCGGTCGATATGGTACCAGATATAGAACTAAAATTATCTAAAGTGGTAATTTCATTTACTTTGAATCTACAAAGCACTCTATTCGATTCTAAGTAAGCAATATATTTAACTTTATCCATCGTATTTTTCCCATAAGCTGATAATAAAAATAAAGCCATAAAAAACAAAATTAGTTTTCTCATTGCGATATCCTCAGTTTGTATGTCGATTTTTCTTTTGGTAACTTCGGATATATCTCCCACTTTTTTTGTTTTTTATTACCATTCTTTTGGTTAAAATTATCTGCTTTGTTTTCAGATGGTACTACTCCTGCCCCATACTCCACATAATAACTGGCAACAATCCCCTCATGGAAAAACACCAGATATAATCCATTATCCTGCTTATCCAATTCAAAACACCCTTCCGCTTCAATATCTGCACCGGCTTTAAAATACCCTTCCACCAGATAATATTTAAAGCCCGCCTGAATATTCGTTTCCGCACTAATCGCCAACGTACCTTTGACCATATCCCCCAACTGGAATTCCATCTCCCGCTCTTCATTGCTGGCATATTTAAACGACAGGTTTAACGCCCCTTCCAGTACCATATCTAATTGCGCCCCCAGATAAGCGCCGTCCCGCCCTTCGTCTACCGCCGCCTTTCCTTTTAATCCCTGCTCACGAATTAAGGCTATTAACTTCTCAACACCGAATTCCGTGGCAAATGCCTGAATTAAATCCAGCCGCAATTTCATCCCAATCAGCGGCGCTAATTCCACCGAAATCGCCTGCTCAAAATAGGCCTCATTGCCATGCGTGGCATTCACCAGTTTACTGCCGCCGCTTAATTTTATTTCCGGCGTCTGGATTTCCATTTCCAGCAGTTTTATTTCCTGGCTGCCTTCACTGGAAAACAGTTTTTGCAGCGTATCAACCGCCTGAAGCCCTTTATTCACTAACCCCAGTTTCTTGCGTTTTGTTTTAAACTCCTCTTCCAACTCATGCGTAAAGGTGCGGGAATAGGGGCCCAGGGTGTAAGCAAAACGCCCTTCGATAGTTAACGTATCCGTTAATGCATAACCGGCGGTGCGTTTATGCCAGTTTTCACCCGGCCTTTTCGCCTGCGGATTGACTTGCTTCCTCGCCGCAAGCGCCTCCGCTTTTCTTTCCGCCACACTTCTTTCCCGGACTGCCTGCTCCGCCCCTATCGTCACATCCAGCGTCCATTCATATTGCGGCAAAACATGAATTGTCGTGTAAAGCGCATCGACCGGGCCCAATAACAACGCTTTCATCTTATCATCCGCCAATGAAAATGAACGCGTAACAAAAGGCTGACCGTAGCATTGCGTCAGCTCAAGAATATAATCGGTATGGGGCAAATGACTCAGCTCCCCCTGCTGAAACAGGGACGATGCAATAAAGCCCAGCGGATCATGTTCTATCGGATCGACCGGTATGGTGTGGCGGGAAAAACAGATTTCATCCTCGGTACCCGGCCCCTTTATCGGATTTTTAGCCAATTCATGAAACTGAAACACCGGATTATCCGGGCTATAAAAAATCGCTTTCGGGCAGTGTGGATTATCAGATACACACCGTTTTCCCACCAGGGAAATCGTCACGGGAATACCGTCGGCTTCATCAACCACCCAAATATCCCCTATCGGTTCAATCTGGTTATAAATAAAAACCCGTTTACCGACTTTTAAGGTTAATTTATGAATACAAGGGTCCGGGATTTTACAATCGCAAACGGCACTTTTCATATTAACTGAGAGCATGTTTTTTCCTTAGCCAATATTGACACTGCCACCACCAATCACTATTCCGCCACAACTCACCGCATCACCGGTTCTTGCAGCAGGTTTACCGTCAATAAAAACGGTGCTGGAGCCACCGGCAATTATTCGTGAATGGGATGAATGAGGCGCCAAAATATCCCCCTGACGAGCCAGAGGAATACCATCGGCTTTCACACTGACAGATCCCGAAATAATCGGCGTTGCTTGACAATCATCATGCGCCGTACCGATATCACCGATTTTTACCGCATTACCCATATTCCCTCCTCATCTCTCACGAGGTTAAAATAATTAGTCTTTAAATTGGAACCAAGGTGATGATGAATCACTTAATTCCTGAAATAACAGTTTTTCAGCCCGCAGATGCCCCGGCTCATAGATATTATTCAAGATGCGTTTGTAGCGTGTGGGCGATTCTTCAACAGATCGATATCTTTGTGAGAAGTATAATTTCAGTATTCCCCGGACACTGTGATCATCCGTGATACCGATATTTTTTAACTCGGTAACCAGTGCCCGGATATAGCCAACGTAATCAAAACCCTCAATAATTTCCCACTCGATTACTGATGCCACTAATGTCTGTACATAACGTTCAGCAAAAGCAGCATCAATCTTTTCCAGTTGTTCTGACGTAATCGACAATAGCTTTCTTTTATTGCTGGCACCTTGCGGATAATGTTCTCTGGCAGCGAGAAAATCATGATTTTGAATATTACCCTGATAGTTGGTGGCAATTTTATCTATCGGTCCCATAAAGCAGTGAATTTCCCAGTCACTCAGAACACTGAGAAATTCCCAGATATTGCGCGGATCATAAAACCGGAAAAAAACCGGTTTATTCTGACCGGGTAATAATACTTGTAAATGCTTACGCAGATGCCGACGTAATGTTTTCATATCCGCTTGAGTACTCAAGTAAATTCCCCAGGGCGTTTTCCACTCCTCCAAATAGAGTTTGAACTTTTCTGTTACCTCGACTAAATAAGGCGCAACCTTAAGCAATTCAGGCGATAAAGATTCATCGTAAAGACAGGTGTAAGGGGGCTTAAAATGCCCCAATATAAGCAGCAACCTCGATTCTGTTGCAGCGTCAACGACGGCATACAGCTTTTCTTTAACCATTGTGATTTTTCTCCATCGGACAATGTGCAACAAACATCGAACCGGCATGAGCGGCACTTTGCAAAATAGCAGGATTAACCGGTTGTAATAAGACGCCGGGATTGCCCCCCGAATTCAGGTTAATAGACGGGCCTTTAATATCCACACCACCCGCATGAATAACGATAAAACTATTACCCACTTTCAGGGTGATTTTGCCGTCGCTTTTTACCGTGATATCATCATTGGTATCGATACTGAATACGCCCTGTATTTTCTGTATCACATCGCCTTTAACCTGCAAGGATTTATCACCGTCAACCTGAGCAATGTAATCACCAGTGGTTTTATGGTCCTGTTGCCCCTCCACAGTCACTTTACGGTTATTGGCAATGGCCAGTTCGTCATCATGTCCAATCGCGGTTGTGCGGTTGTAATTAATTTTTTCATCCCGGGAATTACGCACCTGAATCGCCAGATTTTTCTGGGCGTGAATAAAGACTTCTTCCCGATCTTTTTCATCCTCAAACCGCAGTTCATTAAAACCCTCTCCTTTATGGGTTTTTGAGCGGATTGACATCTGGGTTTTTGCTATCGGTAACGGGTTCGGCACAATATTGCTGGCATGATAGGTGCGCCCAATAATAATCGGCTGGTCCGGGTCACCATGCAAAAAATCCACCAGCACTTCCTGAC